>CAZMSI010000122.1:0-6197 GCA_964568895.1 uncultured Sideroxydans sp.
GTTTCTGGTGGTGTCGGCACTGGACAGCCTGGTGCCGCATTTTTCCGGCAGCGTCATCCAGCAATTTCGCGAGGTGCTAACGGCAATTTTATAGACCGGGCTGGCAGTTTCGCATAGTCCGATCAATCCTGGCGGGGCTTCTGCTTTTCCAGGAACGGCGTCAGCAGATCCATCGGCAGTGGAAATATCACGGTTGAGTTCTTGTCAGCACCGATCACGGTGAGTGTTTCCAGATAGCGCAACTGGATAGCCTGAGGTTCCTGTGCGAGTATCTTGGCGGCCTGGAACAGCTTCTCCGATGCCTGCAGCTCGCCCTCGGCATGGATCACCTTGGCGCGCCGCTCGCGTTCCGCTTCGGCCTGCCGCGCGATGGCGCGCACCATGGATTCGGTCAGGTCAACCTGCTTGATCTCGACGTTGGCGACCTTGATGCCCCAGGAGTCGGTCTGCGAGTCCAGTGCTTCGCGAATATCGTTGTTGAGTTTCTCGCGTTCGGCCAGCATGTCGTCCAGCTGGTGCTTGCCGAGCACCGAGCGCAACATGGTTTGCGACAGTTGGCTGGTGGCATTGAGGAAATTTTCCACCTGGATGATCGCCTTCTGCGGGTCGATCACGCGTAAATACACCACGGCGCTGACTTTCACCGACACGTTGTCGCGCGATATCACGTCCTGTGTCGGCACTTCCAGCACCACGGTGCGCAGATCCACCCGCACCGCCTGCTGGATGCCGGGCAGTACGATGACCAGTCCCGGACCTTTCACCTTCCAGAACCGTCCCAGCGTGAACACCACACCGCGCTCGTATTCGCGGTAGATGCGCAGGCTCGAGAACGCGAACAGGGCGAGCAGTACTATAAGGAATCCAAAACTAAACATGTCATTCTCCTCTGTATCGATTATGCGTTGTCATCCTGTTGCGGCTCCACTTCCAGCGTCAATCCGTCCAGCCGCACCACTTTGATCTTTTGTCCGTGCGCCAGCGGCTGCTTGCTGCGGATGCGCCAGGTTTCGCCGTGCACCTGCGCCCAGCCGCTGGCGCCATCGAAATCCTCTTGCACTTCGCCCACGGCGCCGACCATCTCCTCGCTGCCGCTCACCACCGGGCGCCGGTATGACCTCAGTGCCATACCCGCGACGAAGAAAATGAACAGCGCGCTGAACAGCGCAACCGGCACGATGACGGTCCAGGAAATGCCGTAACCCGGAACGTCGGTATCGACCAGCATCAGCGAACCGATCACGAACGCGGCGATGCCGCCGATGCCGAGGATGCCAAAACTGGGCATGAACACCTCGCCGGCCATGAAGGCGATGCCGAGCAGGATCAACCCCAGTCCGGCATAGTTGATCGGCAGCACCTGGAACGCGAATAGCGCGAGCAGCAGCGAAATTGCGCCGACCACACCGGGCAGCACGAAACCCGGGTTGGAAAACTCGAAGAATATCCCGAACAGTCCGGCCAGCATCAGCAGGTAGGCGATGCTCGGGTCGGCGATGGCCGACAGCAGCTTGCTGCGCCAGCCCGGCTCCAGCGTGACGACGTGCGCGCCTGCCATATGCAAGGTGCGCTCCGCACTCTGTACGTTTACCGTGCGGCCGTCCAGTTGCCGCAGTAAATCCGGCACGTCGGCAGCGATGATATCGATCACGTTCTGTTTCAGGGCCTCGTCCGCGGTCAGACTCACGGCCTTGCGTACCGCCTGTTCCGCCCAGTCGGCATTGCGTCCGCGCATTTGCGCCAGGCTGCGGATGTAGGCGGCGGCATCGTTGACCTGTTTGCGTGCCTCAGTGTTGCCCGGTGGTACCACCAGTTTGTCTGCCGGTTTTTCCTTGCCGTCGTTTTCTTCGTTGCCGTTTTTCTGCGGCTGCCTGCCGGGTTCCGTCAGCCCGCCGAGGCCGATCGAGATCGGCGTGGCCGCACCGAGGTTGGTGGCCGGGGCCATCGCGGCGATGTGGCTGGCATACAGGATATAGGTGCCGGCACTCGCGGCGCGCGCACCCTGCGGCGCGACGAACACGGCGACCGGCACCGGCGAGGCAAGGATCTGCTTGATGATCTGGCGCATCGCCGTACTCAGCCCGCCCGGCGTGTCCATTTTCAATACCACCAGTTGCGCATGGTCGTCGGCGGCCGTTTCCAGGCCGCGCACAACATAATTGGCCGTTCCCGGACTGATCGCCCCGTCGACATCGAGCACGATCACCATGGGCGCGGCCGCGGCCGTATTGCCCATGCATGCGAACAGGAGCAAGCCGGACAACAGGATGCGCACGACGGACAGGGAACGGAAATGCAGGGCGGGCAACATACTTGGCATGGATGTGCTTCCCACGGATGATTGGTGCCCCTACTTTAAACCGCTATGCCATATAGTCAAGGCTGCGGCTGAAAGATTGGCAGTTATTCCCATATCCGAATTAACGGTATTCGACCGCAGCGAACAACAGGAATACAATTTTCCTGCATCCTGATGGTGTCCGGGCATCCATCAAAACCGGATAGACCGATGATTGAGGGGGAGGCCGACATGAAGCGTTATAAATACCTTATCGTTGGCGGCGGCATGACTGCGGATTCAGCGGTGCGTGGTATCCGCAAGATCGACAAGGATGGCACCATCGCCATCATCTGTGACGAACCGCACCCGCCCTATGATCGCCCGCCATTATCCAAGTCACTGTGGAAAGACCAGCCGTTTGAAACCGTCTGGCGCAACACCGGCGAGCTTGGCGTCGACATCCATACCGGCAGGAAAGTGGTCGCGCTCGATGCGGCGAACAAGACGGCAACCGACGATACCGGCAACGTCTATACCTGGGAGAAGCTGCTGCTGGCCACCGGCGGCTCGGTACGGCGGCTGTCGCAGTCCGATGCAAACGTCATCTACTTCCGCACCGCGGACGACTACCTGAAGTTGCGCGAGCTGAGCGACCGCGGTTCGCAATTCGTTGTGATCGGCGGCGGCTTCATCGGATCGGAAATCGCGGCGGCGCTGGCCATGAACGGCAAGAAGATCACCATGATTTTTCCATCGGAGGGCATTGGTTCGCGTGCCTATCCGCCAGATCTGTCTGAATTCCTGAATGGCTATTACCGCGAACACGGCGTCGATGTGCTGGCCCCGGAAACCGTCGAGTCCGTCCGCACGGTGGGGGGCAAGTGCATTGTGACCACCGGCGGAGGCCTGGAAATTTCCGCTGACGGCGTGGTGGCTGGTCTGGGCATCCTGCCCAACGTTGAGCTGGCGGAGCAGGCCGGACTCAAGGTTGACAACGGCATTGTGGTGGACGAATTGCTGCGCACCGACAATCCCGATATCTATGCCGCAGGCGATGTAGCCAGTTTTTACAGCGCCGCGCTGGGCGAGCGCATCCGGGTCGAGCACGAAGACAACGCCACCGTCATGGGCGAAATGGCCGGCGGCAACATGGCTGGAGCATCGCAACCCTACCGCCATCTTCCGTTCTTCTACTCCGATCTGTTCGATCTTGGCTATGAAGCGGTAGGCAGGATCGATGCCAGCCTCGACATCATCGAAGACTGGCAAGAGCCCTGTCGCAAGGGCGTGGTCTACTACTTGCAGCGGGGTCGCGTACGCGGCGTCCTGCTGTGGAACACCTGGGAGCAGATTCCTGCTGCCACCAGGCTGATAGCGGAGCAGGGCATGCATTCCCGCGATACGTTGCTGGGGCGGATAACGGACTGACCGCAATTCTGTGCAGTAGCTGTTACCATATCGGCCTTGCGAACGATCGCAATCTGTAAAGTATCCACAGCAGACAGAATCCGCACTGCAGGAATGAAGATGACGAAAACACTATTTGTATTGATTTTGACGGGCGTTGCCCTTGGTGGCTGTTCCGATGAGGACATGAGCGCAGCGTGCAGCGCCGGCGACCTGCAGTGCAAGGCGCGGGCCTTCATGGTGCAGGCCGATGTGCTGTGCAAGGAACGGATCGAGAAAATGGCCAAATCCGACCTGCAATGGAATCAGTCCAGAGCCCAGCCCCTGCTTGAAAACTATGAATGGAAAGACAAGGCAAAGGGAATCATTGCGTATACCGGCAACAAGGCAAAAATCCTGATGCCGTCGGGTGAATACGCAACGGAAAACTACGAATGCGATATCGACCCGGACAATAAAGCTGCGCCGGTTGTCGATGTGCGGGTTGCGATTCAATCCACCGAATAGGGGGGCCGGACAGAATGTTTGCATTGCCATCCATGTGGAACATGATAATTTCCACCGTCGTATTTTTCATCGCTGCCTGGTATTTCCATCGCATGCTGGAAGATCAAGGCATTCCCAAGGGAATGACCCGTGGTCTCCTGGTGTTTGTGCTGGCTTCCATTGTGTCATGGGTGTCGGGCGATGTAGTGGACTGGGTGCATGACAAGATAGAAGGGCCACCGCCAGCGGCGGCGCAAGCATCGGGCGATGACATGAAGCAATTGATGAAGGCACTCGGCCAGGCGCAGCAATAAGTAGTCGGATACAGGGTGTATGGTGTATCATGATTCCCTAATATATAGGGAGCAGATCATGGACATCGAACAGAAACATGCGATCGGCGAGCAGGCTTATGCGAAATCCCTCAAATACGAACTCGATTACGGTTGTTGCCCGCAATGCGTTCTGGCAACCGTGCAGGAAACCGTCGGGATCGTCGACGACCAGACCATCAAGGCCAGTCATGGACTTTCGGGCGGTGGCGGCCTGCTGGGTGAGGGCGTCTGTGGCGCCCTGACGGGTGGGCTCATGGCCTTGAGCGCAAAGTATGGCCGCGACCGCGACAAGCTGGACCGGGGGCGCTACATCAATAATTTCAAAAAAGCGAAAGAGCTGACCGAACGTTTTCGCCAGGAATTCGGTGGCGTCACTTGCCGCCAGTTGCAGCAACAATTCACCGGGCGCACCTATGACATGTGGAATGCCGATGAATACAAGGCATTCGACGAGGCGCGCGGCCAGAAGTGTGCCCATGCAACCGGGACGGTGACGAAGTGGGTTATTGAGATGTTGTAGACACTTGTTCGGCAGACAACTATTGTCTGTCACAGCAAAAGCGGCCAGGAGCGCACTGGAATATGGGACGAAATCTTTATTCGCAATTTGATACTGCTGAACTGATCCTCAGAGACCAGTTGGCGATTGATCGCACCCTGCTGGCGAACGAGCGAACGCTCCTGTCATACCTACGCTCGGGCGTGGCCTTGTTCATTGCCGGCATATCGATTATCCATTTCTCGCACGAGGGATGGTTTACTGCCATGGGATTTATCTGTCTTCCATTCGGCATCGCAACCGTGCTGTTCGGAGTCTTGAGATTCCGCAAGATGGACAAGGCCATTTCGGTCGTCAGGCTGGAACTGAGCAGCATTTCGGCAGAAGGCAAATCGCCCACGGGGCATACCTGAGCAGCAACGGACGCCTGAATTAATTCTGCACGCTGCAGAATACGTGACATCATCATTATCCGTTGTTTGACAGGAGGTGGAGCAGGGAATATTGTTGCGAAACGGTCTCTCTGCGCCAGGTTAGCTTAAGGGGGCTAATCCCAGGTGCCAAACAGAGAACATTCCAGACGACCGGAATAATCCATAACGTTCAGGCCGAGGCTTCACGTTGCTGCGGCTGAATCCGAACCGGGAGTAGCCATGAACGGATTTGAACGCATGTCGCACAAATTTGCCGGCTTCGTCCTGCTTGCCATGGCGCTGTATGCAGCTGGCGCAGGTGCCGAAGAAACCACGCCCCCGATATTTTCGTTCAATGGCTTCGGCACTGCAGGCCTGGCCCACTCCAGCGAAAGTCAGGCGGACTTCAGCTCCAGCATTTTGAAGCCCAATGGTGCCGGCTATACCCACAACTGGAGCCCCGACGTCGACAGCCTGCTTGGTGCGCAGGTCACCGCCAACCTGACCCCGCAGCTCTCGGCGGTGTTGCAAGTCATCGCGGAGCAGAATTACGACAACACCTACCGTCCCCATGTGGAATGGGCAAATATCGCCTATCAGGTCACGCCGTGTTTTACGGCTCGCATCGGCCGCACGGTCCTGCCCACCTTCCTGTTTTCCGGAACCCGAAAAGTGGCTTATACCTATCCATGGGTGCGCCCGCCGCTGGAAGTTTATGGCCGGGTTCCGGTCACTGCCAGCGACGGGGTCGATTTTCGTTGCAGCATGCATGTCGG
>CAZMSI010000123.1:0-6189 GCA_964568895.1 uncultured Sideroxydans sp.
GCCGGATCGTAGAACAGCGCATTGGCGGTGAAATCGCGCCGCGCCGCATCCTGCTGCTGGTCGCCGAACTCGTTGTCGCGCAGCAGGCGGCCGTGCTCGTCGGTCTCGGCATCTTCCGCCTCGATCATGCGGCGGAAAGTGGATACCTCCACTGTCTCCTCGCCGAACATTACGTGCACCAGCCGGAAGCGCCGCCCGATGATGCGCGAACGCCGGAACACACGGCGCACCTGTTCCGGCGTGGCGTCGGTCGCGATATCGAAATCCTTGGGATGGCGGTCGAGCAGCATGTCGCGCACCGCACCGCCCACCACGAATGCATCGTAGCCTGCCGCATGCAGGCCATCGGTCACCTTGCGAGCACCGTAACTGAGGCCGTCGCGGCTCACGCCATGCTCTTCAAAAGGGATGACCCGGCAACCGCCCGTCGCTCTGGACCTGGCCGGCTTGCGAAATACGCGCTTGATCAGTTTCTTTATCATTCAATCCACAAAAATGCGCGCCGTTCCGGACGGCGCAAAACAGTGCGGATTATACACCCGGGACGAAGCAGCGCTCCCCGTCCGCCTCCACTTCCCGCAGCGGGCACTGGTACAGCGCCTCGAGGTTATCCCGTGTCAGCAATTCCCGCGCCGCACCATGGTGCACCGTGCCATCAGGGAACATCAGCAGCACATGGTCGCAGCAGCGCTGTGCCCACAGCATGTCGTGCAGTACCATTACCAGCGCATGACCCTGTTCGCGCAAGCGGGTAAACAGGCGCATCGCCTGTGCCTGATGGCGCAAATCCAGATGCTGCAGCGGCTCGTCCAGCAGGCAGCAACCGGTCTGCTGCGCCAGCACCTGGGCAATCGCCACGCGCTGGCACTCGCCGCCGGACAGGTTGTTGAACGGACGCTGCGCCAGATCCGCCAATTCCACCCCGGCCAGCGCCTGCCGTGCGATCTCCTCGTCCTGCGCGCCATAGCCAAACAATCCGCGGCGATAGGGGAAGCGGCCCAGCAGCACATAGTCCAGCACACTACCCCAGAATTCCCCGCCTTCATGCTGCAGCATCACGCCGAGCCGCCGCGCCAGATCGCGCCGCGCATAATCGCCCAGCGGCCGTCCCTCGCAATTCACCACGCCCGCCTGTGGCGGGTGCAGCCCGGCCAGCGTGCGCAACAGGGTAGTCTTGCCCGCGCCGTTCTGCCCCAGCACGCCCCAGCATTCGCCGGGCTGCACGCTAAAGCTCAGTTCCCGGCAAAGGATTTTACCGCCGATGGAAACGGCAAGATTTTGCGCCTGCAGCATCATGTGCGCCTTCCGAGAAGCCACAACAGCACCGGCACACCGAGCAGTGCGGTAAACACACCCACCGGCAGTTGCAGCGGCGACCACAGCGTGCGCGCCAGGGTGTCGGCCAGCACTAGGAAACTGCCACCGAGCAGTATCGACATGGCAACCAGCCAGCGGTGCGCGCTGACGCCAAGCAGGCGGATCGCGTGCGGCATCATCAGCCCGACAAAGCCGATGCTGCCGCCAAGCTGCAGCGCCGCCACCGTCAGCAGTGCCGCCGCGAAATACAGCGCCGCCTGCCAGCGCCCCACCGCCAGGCCGAGTGCTGCCGCCTTGTCCAGCCCGCCCGCCAGCAGGTCCAGCCCGCCGGAATACAGCGTGGAACATAATCCCACCGCCAACAGTACCAGCCACGCAGACGTCACGCCCTCGGGATGCGACAAGTCGCCCATCAGCCAGAACAGCATGCCCTTCACCTGCTGGTATTGCGCCAGCGTCAGCAGCAGACTGACCAGCGCACCGCATCCGGCGGACAGCACCACGCCGGTCAGCAGCAGACGGTAGATGTTGCGTTCGCCGCGGCGGAAGCCGAGACCGAACACCGCAACAATGGCCAGCAGCGCACCGCCGAACGAAGACAGCTGCGTAGCCGCCAGCCCCACACCCAACAGCATGGCAACCAGCGCACCGACGGCCGCACCGCCGGATACGCCAAGGATGTACGGGTCGGCCAATGGATTGCGCAGCAGCGCCTGCAACAACACGCCAGCCAGCGCCAGCAGCCCACCGCAGGCGAACGCTGCCAGCACGCGCGGGAGGCGCAACTGCCGCACCACTTCCAGCGTGGTAGCGTCGCCTTGCCCCAGCAGCGCACGGCCGACCTGCTCCGGGGCCAGCGGCAGCGAACCGTTCGCCAGCCCGAAGCACAGGCTCAGCGCAGCGGCCAGTAACAGCAGAATGAACAGCAGGCGCGGACTCATAAAAATTAATTAGAACCTATCTAAAAATGTAGCGAGCGCCGTCAGGTGGCGTGCCGCCGGAGCGCAGACAACGCAGTTGCGGTGAAAACTTACCTTCAGGATAGTTGCAACCAAACCGGAGTGTATACGGAAATCTGCCGCTGCGCGGCCCCGGATTCCGACAACAAAGTTGCGGTGAAGGCCAATGCGCAAAGCGCGTTATGCCGGAGCCAACACTGCCGGGACGTCACCTGACAAGCGCAGTCATTTTGAGACAGGTTCTAAAAGAAAAAGGCACACGTTGTAGTGTGCCTTGAATTGAAACGGGACAGTTTTGCCCGCGCCGTTTATTTGCCGCCTACCGCAACCAGATTGCCTTTGGCATCGACCTTGTATTTCTTGCTCAGGCATTTCTTCATGAATGCCTTGCGCTCGGCCCCCTTGAGCGACTTCGTTTTCGCCGTTTTGCTGCACACTTTCATTTTTTCCTGCTGTGGTCCGGCAAACGCGACAGGCGCGGCAGCCACGCTCAAACCCAGAACGGCCAGTGCAATCATCTTTTTCATGTTCAGTCTCCTTGTGTAAACCAACAACCCCTTTGTCGGGACGAACGTTTTCCCTTACCCGGAAAACCATGTTAATATTAAGGGAATTGCAAAAGGAGCCGTTAGACCGGAATATCTATAACTATTCAGACAATATCTAGATAATTTCCGGACGTCCATGCAATGCAAAGGAACCGTCACGCAAATGGACGGTCGCAATCCACTGAATCACAAAAGATCGCGGAGCCCCTTATGGACACAAGTTACCTGTGGATGAAAGCGTTGCACCTGATCGGTGTAATCATGTTCCTCGGCAACATCATCATCACCGGCTGGTGGAAGATCATGGCCGGCCGCACCAATAATCCCGTGATCATCGCCTTTGCCCAGCGCCAGACCGCTTCCGCCGACCTGTTGTTTGCCGGTGGCGGCGTACTGCTGATGCTGATCGGCGGTCCGGGCAATGTAATGCACAACCACTTGGATTTTCTACACATTTTCTGGCTGAAATGGGGCTTGTGGATGTTCGTCGTCGTGGGGGTGATATGGGGAGCAATCCTGGTACCGCTGCAAATCGCACAGAGCAGGATGGCGCGGCAATTCGCGGAAGGCGGTGAAATTCCCGCTCGCTACTGGAAACTGGAACGCCTGTGGCGGACGTTCAGCGCGCTGGCCACGCTGCTGGTGCTGGTGAGCATTTACTGGATGGTGTTCAAGCCGACCTATTGAAACAGGTTCTACCTACCATTCGATGATCGGCCAACCTTCCCGCTCGGCATGTGCGCGCAAGGTATCATCCGGCTTGACCGCAACCGGATGCCGCACTCTGGCCAGTAGCGGCAGGTCGTTGAGCGAATCGCTGTAAAAAGCCGAATCATCGAAACTGTCCCAGTTCCAGCCGCGTTCACTCATCCACTGCTCCAGCCGGGTAATCTTGCCTTCACGAAAACTTGGTTCACCGGCCACGCCGCCGGTGAATTCGCCGTCTTTCTGTTCCGGCTCGGTGGCAACCAAGTGTTCGATGCCGAAGGCGTGCGCAATCGGCGCGGTGACGAAACTGTTGGTCGCGGTGATCACCACGCACACCTCGCCCGCGTCGCGATGCTTCGCCACCAAGTCCCGCGCGTTCGGGCTGATCATGCCTTGTACCTTGTCGCGCATGAATTGCTCGTGCCAGGCATCCAGCACCTTGCGCGAATGGCGCGACAGCGGCTTCAGCTGAAAATCGAGGAACTCATGGATATCCAGCGTGCCGGCCTTGTACTGATCGTAGAAACACTGGTTTTTCGCCTCGTACAGTTCGCGGTCGACCACGCCTTGCTCGATCAGGAACTGCGCCCACTCGAAATCGCTGTCGCCATCGAGCAGCGTGTTGTCCAGGTCAAATAAAGCCAGTTTCAATTTTTCTTCTCCATCACTTCTTTTAACAGCGGCACGGTCGGCTGTCGTTTCAGGCGCAGGCATTGCGCATCGAGTGCGTCGAGCACGGCCAGCAGCGAGGGCAGGTCACGTCGACCGTGTCGCAACAGATAATGGCTGACCTCTGGTGGCAGGCTGAAACCGCGCGCCAGCGCATGCTGTTCCAGTGCGCGTGTTTTTTCCTCGTCGTTCAGCGCATGCACCTGATAGACCATTCCCCAGCCGAGACGCGTGCGCAGGTCATCGCGCAAACCCAGATGGGCCGGCGCCTGGGTGCCACTGACCAGCAGCATGCCACCGCTATCGCGCTGGCGGTTGTATAACGCAAACAGCTCGACTTGCGCCGCATCGTCCAGCGCTTCCGCGTCGTCGACCGCAACCACCTGCACCGCCTGCGGTACAGCACGGCACAGGCAGATCGCAGACTGTCCCGCAGCGCGCGCCTGACCCACCGCCGCCTGCAGCAGATGACTCTTGCCGCAGCCGGACTCGCCCCACAGATAGAAACAGCGCTCGCCGGAATCGCCGGCCAGCGCATGGCGCAAAGCGGACAGCAATTCCACGTTGTGGCCGGGCACGAAATTATCCAGTGTGGGTACCCAGTCGGGCGCGATGTCCAGTAGCAGCTGCGTCATTGCCGATACAGTTCGCTGGACAGATACCATTCCCTGGCATGGCGCAGCCCGACCAACAGCATGGCAGACAACGGCAGCGCCAGCAGCACGCCGAAAAAGCCAAACAATTGACCGAAAGCAAGCAGCGCAAAAATCACCGCCAGCGGATGCAGGCCGATACGCTCGCCCACCAGCCACGGCGTGACCACCATGCCTTCGAGTAATTGGCCCGCGCCAAACACCGCCCACACCACCAGCACGCTGCCAAAAGCGCTGAACTGACTGAATGCCGCCAGCGTCGCCAGCGTCAGGCCGGTGATCATGCCGATATAGGGAATAAATACCAGCATGCCGGCGACTACGCCGATCGGCAGCGCAAACTGCAGCCCGGCCAGCCACAGGCCGATGACGTAGAACGCGCTCATCAGCAGCATCACGGAAATCTGCCCGCGCAGGAATTCGGCCAGCACGCTGTCCACCTCGCCGGTGATCTGCATCACCTTCTCATGCCAGTGGCGCGGAACCACTTCGTCGATGCGCTGCATGAGTTGCGGCCAGTCGCGCAGCAAATAGAACAGCACCACCGGCATCAGTACCAGGTTCACCAGCATGCCAAGCAATGCCGCGCTACCGCCGCCCAGCCACGGCAGCACCTTGCCCGCCACACCGCCGGCGCTCTGCCAGTGGCTGGCCAGCAAATCGTGGAGCGCCGCGCGATCCAGTTGCAACTGGATACCGAAATGCTGTTGCAGATACGGAACTAACCTGAGTTGCAGCGCATCAATCAGCTGTGGCAGGCGTGTCATGAACGTCTGGATTTCCTGTTGCAGCATCGGCAGCAACAGCAACATCAACAGCAGGAGCAAACCGAACAGCACTACCATCACCGTGAGTACGGCCAGCGTGCGCGGCCATTTCCAGTCACTCAACCGGTTCACCAGCGGCGCACAGATATAGGCGAGCACCCCTGCCGCCACAAACGGCGTAAGGATGGGTGCGAGCAGGTAGATCAACCAGGCAAGCAGCGCAGCGATGGCGAACCATTGCAGCGCGGCGAAGCGTTCAAGGGTCATTTGAGGTAAAATCCGCCGGTAAAAAATTGTTAGCCAGAATGGCCTGCACTTTATCCTGAAGAAAGCGAGAACTCAACTTGAGCCAGCCCACCGACAGCCTTTCCTACCGCGACGCCGGGGTCGATATCGATGCCGGCGACCGCCTGGTGGAGAATATCAAACCGTTTGCCAAGCGCACCATGCGTCCGGAAGTACTGGGCAGCCTCGGCGGTTTCGGCGCACTGGTGGAAATCTCCAAAAAGTATCAGGAGCCGGTGCTGGTCTCCGGCACCGACGGCGTCGGCACCAAGCTGAAACTCGC
>CAZMSI010000124.1:0-3349 GCA_964568895.1 uncultured Sideroxydans sp.
GCGCATCAACTGGTCGTAACGATAGCGCGGGAAGGTGGCACGGAACCACAGGAACAGGAACAGCATGACAGTGATCTTGCCGAGCAGCCAGACCAGTCCCGGTATCCAGTCGGTAAGTTCGCCCAACAACGGCCAGCCATGGAACGGATTAAGCCAGCCGCCAAGGAACATCACCGAAGCCAGCGCCGAAATCAGCATCATGTTGGCGTATTCGGCGAGGAAGAACAGCGCGAAACCCATGCCGGAATATTCGGTATGGAAGCCGGCGACGATGGTCGCCTCGTCTTCCGCCAGGTCGAACGGCGCGCGATTGGTCTCGGCCACACCGGCAATGAAATAAACCACGAACATCGGGAACAGCGGGATGAAGTACCAGCCGAACAGTCCGGCGCCGGTCTGCTGCCCACGCACGATGTCACCCAGGTTCATGCTCTGTGCCGCCAGCAGCACGCACACCAGCGCGAAACCCATCGCCAGCTCGTAGGACACGATCTGCGCGGTGGAACGCAAGGCGCCGAGGAAGGCATACTTCGAGTTGGATGCCCAGCCGGCGATGATGATGCCGTACACGCCGACCGAGGTCATCGCCAGGATGTACAACAGGCCGGCATTGATATTGGCCAGCGCCATGCCGTCGCCGAACGGGATTACCGCCCAGGCCGCCAGCGCGGGAACCAGCACCAGCACCGGTGCCGCGATGAACAGGAATTTGTTGGCGCTGCTGGGAATGATGATTTCCTTCAGCAGCAGTTTGACGCCGTCGGCGATCGGTTGCAGCAGCCCCCAGTAACCCACGCGATTGGGGCCGGGGCGCACCTGCATGAAACCCAGGATCTTGCGCTCGGCCAGCGTCAGGTAGGCCACGCCGCCCATGATCGGTGCCACGATGATCACGATCTTGACCAGTGTCCACAGCGGCAGCCAGAACGGACCGAGCAGGTGCTGGCCGGTCTGTTCCAGGGTCTGCAACATTTCCATCATGCCTGGCTCCCGGTTGTCGCTTCCACGGTAATCGTTCCGAACATCGCACCCAGTTGCGCGGTCGCCGCATGGCCCGCCGCCACGCGCACCACACCCATCGGCAAGCTGTCGTCCGCCATCACCTGCAGATGTACGCTGCCCGAGCCTTGTGTCAGCTGCACCTCGTCACCGGACTGCAGGCTGAGTTTCTTCAGTTCCCCGCTATGCATCACGGCGCGCGGCATGGCGGCATCGTGCGTTGCCTGCAGCGATGCGGCACGGCGCACCACGGCATCGGCTGCATAAATCGGCACATCGGCCACACGCTGCAAGCCGGACGAAACCGATGATTCAGGATTCAGGATTCGGGATTCGGTTAGTGTGTTGTCCAGCTTCGCTGGTATATCCATCCCGTTCAGTGCTTCGTCGCGGATGCTTTCGCTGTCGTTGTAGTCGAAACCCTCGACGTTGAGCATGTTGCCCAGCACGCGCAGTACCTTCCACGCCGGACGCGCTTCGTCCTGCGGTTTGACCACGCCGCGGAAACTCTGCACGCGGCCTTCGGTGCTGACGTAGGTGCCGGAAGTCTCGGCGAAGGGTGCGATCGGCAGCAGCACGTCGGCATAATCCTGCGCGAAATGCTTGTAGGCACTCATCGCTACCACCATGTCGGCAGCATACATCGCCTCCAGCGCCTGCTGCGGATTGGCGCAGTCCAGCTCCACTTCGGCGTTCAGCAGCAGGTAAGCCTTGCGCGGCGCAGCCAGCATCGCGGCGGCATTCATACCCTTTGCGCCGGGCAATGCATTGGCCAGATGGCCGCCAACACTGTTCGCGGCTTCGCCGAGAAAGCCGAATTTGCCGCCGGCCAGGTTTGCAATCTGCTGTGCCAGCAACTGCAGTTGTGCTGCCTGCGGATGCTGCTGCACAAAATTGCCGAGCAGCACCGCCACATTCTGGCCTGCGGCCAGGCTTTTGGCGATGGCAGCAGCCTCATCACTCACAGTAACGCCCTGCACTGCCGCATCCACACTCACCTGCTTTTCTGCTGCCAGCGCCTTGAGGATTTGTGCCAGCACATCAATCATGGCGTCCGGCGCCACAATCGCCTGGTTGGCAATTTTCATCAGCGGGTTATCGCCGGCACTGTGCACCAGATTGACCTTGGCACCGTGCTTGGCTGCCTGGCGCACGCGCGAGGCAAGCAAGGGGTGGTCCTTGCGCAGGAAACTGCCCACGATCAGGAAACGGTCGATGTTGTTGATCTCCGCCACCGGCATGCCTAGCCACGGTGCCCCGGCCTGTTTTCCATCTGTGCTGAAGTCGGACTGGCGCAAGCGGAAATCGACATTGTCACTGCCGAGACCGCGCACCAGTTTCTGCAACAGGTAGAGTTCTTCCAGCGTGGAATTCGGCGTGGCCAGCGCGCCGATGTGTTCTGCGCCCGACTCGCCAATCTGGCGCAAGCCGTTGGCTACGTATTCCAGTGCCTGCTGCCAGTTCACTTCCTGCCACTTGCCGTCCTGGCGGATCATCGGCGTGGTCAGGCGTTCGTCCGAATTCAGACCTTCATAGCTGAAGCGATCCTTGTCCGACAGCCAGCATTCGTTGATTTCTTCATTCTCGAACGGCAATACGCGCATTACGCGGCCGTCCTTCACTTCCACCACCAGATTGGAGCCCAGACTGTCGTGCGGGCTGACGCCCTTGCGCCGCGACAACTCCCAGCCACGTGCGGTATAACGGAACGGTTTGCTGGTCAGTGCTCCGACCGGGCACAGGTCGATCATGTTGCCGGACAGTTCCGAATCGATCTGCTCGCCGAGGAAGGACATGATTTCTGCATGCTCGCCGCGGAACGCCTGGCCCAGTTCCATCTGGCCGCCGATTTCCTGGCCGAAGCGCACGCAGCGCGTGCAGTTGATGCAGCGCGACATTTCCTCGGCGCATACCAGCGGGCCAAGATCCTTGGATAGCACCACGCGCTTTTCTTCCTGGTAGCGCGAGGCGGAAGCACCGTAGCCTACCGCCAGATCCTGCAGTTCACACTCGCCGCCCTGGTCGCAGATCGGGCAGTCCAGCGGATGGTTGGCCAGCAGGAATTCCATCACGCCCTTCTGTGCCTTCACTGCCTGCGCGGAATTGGTGAATACCTTCATGCCCTCGGTCACCGGCGTGGCACAGGCAGGTAGCGGCTTCGGCGCCTTCTCCACCTGTACCAGGCACATGCGGCAGTTGGCGGCAATGGACAGCTTCTTGTGGTAGCAGAAATGCGGGATGGTGATGCCGGCACTGTGCGCCGCCTCGATCACGGTGCTGCCGTTTTCCGTCGCGATTTTCCTGCCGTCGATTTCGATGTTAACCATATCCGTCCTACACCAGACAACGC
>CAZMSI010000124.1:3359-4690 GCA_964568895.1 uncultured Sideroxydans sp.
TCGAACTCGTCGCGATAATGTTTGAGCATACCCTGCACCGGCCACGCTGCGGCATCGCCCAGCGCACAGATGGTGCGGCCGGCAATGTTCTCGCACAGATCGCTCAGCAGGTCGAGATCCTCCGGACGACCTTCGCCGTGCTCGATGCGATGCACGATACGATACAGCCAGCCGGTGCCCTCGCGACACGGCGTGCACTGCCCGCACGATTCCTCGTAATAAAAATAGGCCAAGCGCTCCAGCGCCCTGACCATGCAGGTGGTATCGTCCATCACAATCACCGCGCCGCTGCCGAGATAGGAGCCGGCCTTCTGGACCGA
Organism: uncultured Sideroxydans sp.; assembly: GCA_964568895.1. GTDB lineage: Bacteria > Pseudomonadota > Gammaproteobacteria > Burkholderiales > Gallionellaceae > RI-121. The sequence goes on from CAZMSI010000124.1 coordinate 3,680, forward strand.
GTCGTAATCCATGTTGGTTTCCATCATGATCTCGCCGGGCAATACCGGCATCGACGAACCGCCGGGAATCACTGCTTTCAGCTTATGGCCGTGACGCACGCCACCGGCCATTTCCAGCAGGTCGCGAAACGGCGTGCCCATCGGCACCTCGAAGTTGCCCGGGTTGTTGACGTGGCCGGATACCGAGAACAGTTTGGTGCCGCCGCTGTTCGGCACACCCAGGCCGAGGAATTTCTGCCCGCCCTCGCGAATGATGTAGGGAATGCTGGCGAAGGTCTCGGTATTGTTGATCGTGGTCGGCTTGCCGTACAGGCCGTAACTGGCCGGGAACGGCGGCTTGTAGCGCGGCTGACCCTTCTTTCCCTCAAGCGACTCGAGCAGTGCGGTCTCTTCGCCGCAGACGTAGGCGCCGTAGCCGAGGTGGTTGTGCAGGTCGAACTCGAAATCGAGACCGAGAATGTTTTTACCCAGGTAGCCCGCCTTGCGCGCCTCTTCACAGGCTTCTTCCATGCGCTCGTAGGCCTCGAAGATTTCGCCGTGCACGTAGTTGTAGCCGGTCTTCACGCCCATGGCATAAGCCGCGATGGCCATGCCCTCAATCAGCGCGTGCGGGTTGTAGCGCAGGATGTACCAGTCTTTTGCAGTCCCCGGCTCGCCCTCGTCGGAATTGCAGACCAGGTATTTTTCGCCGTCGTAGTTCTTCGGCATGAAGCTCCACTTAAGCCCGGTCGGGAAACCGGCACCACCGCGGCCGCGCAGCGCCGAAGTCTTGACCTCGGCGATGATCGCCTCGGGCGACATTTTCCCGGACAGCACCTTGCGCAGCGCCTGGTAGCCACCGACCTTTAGATAGTTCTCCAACGTCCACGGCTGCTCGAAATCCATGGTGGTGTATATGACCGGGCCGTTCATTTATCTAACTCCGCAAGTATCTGGTCTATGCTTTCCGGGGTCAGGCGCGAGCACAGGCGCTTGTTGTTCACAGTCAGCAGCGGCGCCTCCACGCAGGCA
>CAZMSI010000124.1:4700-6126 GCA_964568895.1 uncultured Sideroxydans sp.
AGGCACCCATGCATTCGGCCTCACGCAGACCAATCTTGCCGTCTGCGGTAACTTCATTGAGACCGATGCCCAGTTTCTGCTTGAGGTAATCCAGCGTCTCGTTGGCACCCATCAACTGGCAGGACAGGTTGGTGCACACGGTCAACGTATGCCGGCCAGCCGGCTTGAGGTTGTACATATGGTAGAAAGTCGCCACTTCGTACACTGCCATGTGCGGCATACCAAGATAAGCCGCCACGTCCGCCATGTCCTCACTGGAGACCCAGCCCTTCTCGTCCTGCACAAAACGCAGCGCGGCCATCACCGCCGACTGCTTCTGGTTCGACGGATATTTTTTCAGCTCGCGCTCGATTTGCGCCTGTATCTGATCGGATAGCATGTATGAATGCCTCTAAAAATTCAAAGTGCGCCCAAATGCAAGGCGCGAAGAAATTTGCGCCGCGCGGCATATAGGCAATATGTAAGCAAGCAAATTTCTTCGCAACGCAGCAGTTGGGATACAACGCAGTTGCTGTGCAGGCTCACATGCAAAGCATGTTATGCCGGAACTGAAATTTGGATTTTGAGAGGTATTCATCAGCGGTCTACCTCTCCGAAAACTATGTCCTGTGTTCCAATGATTGCGACGACGTCGGCAATCATGTGGCCGCGCGTCATTTCGTCCAGCGACGACAGGTGGGCAAAGCCCGGCGCACGTATCTTCATGCGGTAGGGCTTGTTGGCGCCGTCCGAAACCAGGTAGATGCCGAACTCGCCCTTGGGATGTTCAACCGCGGAATACACTTCGCCCGGCGGCACGTGCATGCCCTCGGTGAACAGCTTAAAGTGGTGGATCAACTCCTCCATGTTTTCCTTCATCGCCTCGCGCTTGGGCGGCGCGATCTTGTGGTCCTCGATCATCACCGGACCGGGATTGTTGCGCAGCCAAGCTATACACTGCTTGATGATGCGGTTGGATTGGCGCATTTCCTCCACGCGCACCAGGTAGCGGTCATAGCAGTCGCCCTCGACGCCGACCGGGATGTCGAAATCCAGGCGGTCATACACCTCATAAGGCTGTTTCTTGCGCAGATCCCACACCACACCCGAGCCACGCAGCATCGGGCCGGTGAAGCCCAGGGCCAGCGCCTGCTCCGGAGAGACCACACCGATGCCCACGGTGCGCTGCTTCCAGATACGGTTGTCGGTCAGCAGGGTTTCGTATTCGTCGATATGTCCGGGGAAACGATTAGTGAAGTCTTCCAGGAAATCGAGCACCGATCCCTGACGGTTTTCGTTCATCTTCCTGACCGTCTCCGCATTGTGGATCTTGCTCGGCTGGTAATGCGCCATCGAGTCCGGCAGGTCGCGATAGACGCCGCCCGGACGATAGTAGGCCGCATGCATGCGCGCGCCGGATACTGCCTCGTAGACATCGAGCAGGTCT
>CAZMSI010000125.1:0-6121 GCA_964568895.1 uncultured Sideroxydans sp.
TCGCATAGTGGATTGCCTGACTTTGTTACCGCCGCTTCGCGCACCGTGTTCATGCGGCACCTCCGACACGTTACTGGCGTAGCCAGCCGATTGCGGGAGGAGGTGCCTGGCGGCATTACCCGCACCGCCGCTTCGCGCACCGTGTTCATGCCGCCGCTTCCTTTTCATGCGCTCGGATCAGCTCGACAAACGCATCTTCCATGGTCGGCTGCGGCAGTTTCTGCGAGCGCGCCTGCTGCTTGATGCTGCCAGGCGTGCCCAGGGTGAGGATTTCACCGGCCGCCATGATCGCGATGCGGTCGCAGTATTCGGCCTCTTCCATGAAGTGGGTGGTGACCATCACCGTCACGCCCTGTGCAGCCAGCGCGTTGATGCGCGCCCAGAATTCGCGCCGTGCCAGCGGATCGACGCCGGAGGTCGGTTCGTCGAGAAACAGGATTTCCGGTTCGTGCATCAGCGAGCAGGCCAGCGCCAGCCGCTGTTTATAGCCGAGCGACAAGTCGCCGCTGGTGAAGTCGGCGATGTTGCGCAGTTCGAATTCGTCCAGCGCCCAGGCGATGCGATGCGCTCCACGCGCGCCGGCCAAGCCGTAAACGCTGCCGAAAAAATTCAGGTTTTCAGACACGCTGAGGTTGCCGTACAGCGAGAACTTCTGCGACATGTAGCCGATGCGCTCGCGCGCGGCCGCTGCGGCATGGCGCAGGTCGGCACCGGCCACGCGCAGTGTGCCGGCGCTCGGCGGCAACAGCCCGCACAACATGCGAAACGTGGTGGATTTGCCCGCGCCGTTGGCGCCGAGCAGGCCGAACACCTCGCCTTGCTGCACCGCAAAACTGATGCCGTTGACTGCATAGAAATCGCCGAAGCGGCGCTTGAGTTCGTGCACTTCGATCACGGCCTTGCCGCCGTCTGCCGCCTGGCTGCCGCCCGCAGCTGCCATTGCGGGCACGGCCTGCACGCCATCGGTTTTCCGCTTAAGCAGCATGATGAAGTAGTCCTCGAAGCGCGGAGGCACGGCTTCAATGTGCACCTCCTCGACCACGGGTGGTGTTGCGTCCTGCATGACCGCGCGCACACTGTCGCCGAGGATCAGCGCGTCGAGCACGCCCGGCGTCTGCGCAACGCGCAATTGCAGCGCGCGCTTGTCGATATCTGCGGAAGAAATTTCGTAGCTGCGGCCGCGCATGGTCTCGCGCAGTTCGGCGGGCGTGCCCTGCGCCAGCAATTTACCCTCGTGCAGCAACACCACGTCGTCGCAGCGCTCGGCCTCGTCGAGATAGGCGGTGCTGAGCAGCACGCTGGTGCCCTGCTCGCGCACCAGCCGGTAGACGATGTCCCACAGTTCGCGCCTGGACAGCGGGTCGACGCCCACGGTCGGTTCGTCAAGCAGCAGCAACTGCGGCTGGCGCACCAGCGCGCAGGCCAGGCCGAGTTTCTGTTTCATGCCACCAGAAAGCCGTCCAGCCAGGCGTTTGGTGAACGGCGCCAGCCCGGCCATCTGCATCAACTCGGCATAGCGCGCGGGGCGCGCAGCTTTGGGCACGCCCTGCAGGTCGGCGTAAAGATCGAGGTTTTCCTGCACGCTGAGGTCTTCGTACAGGCCGAAGCGCTGCGGCATGTAGCCGATGGTGCCCTGCACCTGCAGCGACTGGGTGGCGGCATCGAGGCCGAGCACGTGGATGGTTCCAGAGTCGGGTACCAGCAGCCCGGCGGCGAGTCTCATTAATGTGGTCTTGCCGGCCGCGTCCGGCCCGACCAGGCCGGTGACCACGCCGTGGCGCACGCGGAAATCCACCTGCTGCAGCGCAGGCACTGCGCGTGTTCCGACATGGAAGGTTTTGCTGACGCCGTTTACTTCAAGCGCGATCTCGTTGTTGCCATGGGTCGCAACGGACTCAGTCATGCGCGCAGCGGTCGGCTTCCGGCAATGACGGCTGGTCCAGCGCCACGATGACTGTGGCGGGCATGCCGAGACGCAGTTCGTTCTGCGGGTTGCACACGAACACCCGCACCTGGTAGACCAGGTTGCTGCGCACTTCGGTGGTTTCCACCGACTTCGGGGTGAACTCGGCGGAGGGAGAGATGTAGCCGACCCAGGCCCGGTAGCGCTTGCCGGGATAGCTGTCGGTGGATATCTCGGCTGTCATGCCCGGCTTCAGTTTGCCGAGGTCGGTTTCCTGCACGTAAGTACGCACCCACAGCGGGTCGGTCAGCGCCAGTGTGTACACCGGGCGCTGCGGCGAGGCCATGTCGCCCGGTTCGAGGATGCGATCCTGGATCACGCCGTCGGCCGGCGCAATCAGTTGGGCATCGTCCAGCGCCTTGCGCGTCAGTTCCAGCGCGGCCTGTGCGGCCTGCAACGCGGCCTCCGCCGCATCGGATGCGGTGCGCGCATCGTCGGCCTGCTGCTGTGCGACAAAGTGTTTCGCGACCAGCGCCCTGGTGCGACGGTAAGTGTGTGCGGCATTAGCGGCGGCAAGGCGCGCAGCCTCCACGTCGGCCTCGGCCTTGTGGACTTTTTGCTGCAGCGTGGCTGTGTCCAGCGTCGCCAGCAACTGGCCTTTTTTAACCTGCTGCCCTTCGCTGGCCAGCATCCGGTCGATGCGCTCGGCACCGTTGAATGCGAGTTGTACCTGGCGAATGTCGACGTTGCCGTACAGCACGAGGTCGTTGCCGTTGGCACCGTTGCGGCTACCGAACAAATGCCAGGCTGCGGAACTGGCTGCCGCCAGCAAGGCGATGGCAACGAGGGCTAGCAGGATTTTTTTGCGCATTATTTTTTACCTGGAATGTAATGCCATACAGGGAACGACGACATGATAGCAAACGATGCTGACCCGGCACAGGCGACAAACCGCCGGTGTGGTATTCGGAAACGGCTTCCGAATGGTGCATACCATGCACCATGCTGGCACTTTTCGGTCATGTCCATACCCGCGCAGACACCCGCCACCCGTAGAGGTGCCAGACGTCCGCTTGGCACAGTAATTGCTAATCTGGCTATAAGCTAATCCAAGGTTTTCAAACGACTTATGAACAGCCATCGCATCAGCCTGAGTGCCAGCGCCCTGGTCGATTCGTCGCGGATACTGGACACGCTGGTGTACAACCTCAACGGCATAGTCTACCGCTGCAAACGTGATGCAGAGTGGACCATGCTGTTCGTCAGCCATGGCTGCCTCGACCTGACCGGCTATGCGCCGGAAGACCTGATCGGGAACACGTACGTTTCCTACGAGGAAATCACCCACCCGGACGACCGGCAGCGGGTGCGTGAGGAAATCGAACGCACCACCTCCGCCGGCCAGCGCTTTTCGGTGCATTACCGTATCGTTACCCGCGACGGCCAGGTCAAATGGGTGCACGAGCGTGGCATCGGCGTGCTGGACGAAACCGGCGAGCCGGTGATCGAAGGTTTCATCGAGGACGAGACCGGCAACCGTGAAATGCTGGAGGCGTTGCAGAATGCGGAACACTATTACCGCAACCTGGTGGAAAACGCATCGGTCGGCATTTTCCAGACCTCGATGGACGGCCATTACCTTGCCGCCAATCCTGCGCTGGCCAAAATCTACGGCTATGCCACGCCCAAGGATCTGATCCATGCGTTATCCGACATCAGTCGCCAGCTTTACGTGGAAGCCGGCCGCCGCGACGAATTCAGGCTACAGATGCAGATGCATGGCGAGGTGGTCAATTTCGAGTCCGAGGTCTACCGCCGCGACGGCAGCAAAATCTGGATTTCCGAAAACGCGCACCTCGTGCGCGACGTCAATGGCAGGTTCGTCTGCTACGAAGGCACGGTGCATGACATCACCGAGCGCAAACTGCACCAGACCCTGCTCGAACACCAGGCGAACTATGACGTGCTCACCGGCCTGCTCAACCGCAACCTGCTGCACCGGCTGCTGGAACAGGGCATTGCCCGCGCCGAACGCATGGGCTATCTGCTTGCCGTGGTGTTCGTCGATCTCGATAACTTCAAGTTCATCAACGACAGCCTCGGGCATGCAGCCGGCGACACCCTGCTGGTGGAGGTAGCGGCCCGGCTGCGCGGCTGCCTGCGCGCCAGCGATACCGTGATACGCCAGGGCGGCGATGAATTCGTACTGCTGCTGAACGACCATTACCGCATCAATGTCATCATTTCGCTGCTGCGGCGCATACTGACCGAAGTCGGCCATCCGGTTCTGCTGGCCGGACGCGAACTCCAGGTCGGTGCCAGCCTGGGCGCAGCAGTCTATCCGCAGGACGGCAATGACCCCTTGACCCTGCTCAAGCATGCAGACGCAGCCATGTACGCGGCCAAGAGCAAGGGACGCAACAACTTCCAGTTCTACACCAGCGAACTCAACGAGGTGGCAGACGAGCGCCTGAACCTGGAGAACGCAATGCGCGTGGCGCTGGAACAGGACGACTTCGAGGTGTACTTCCAGCCCAAGTTCGACGCTATGCAGCGCATCGTCGGCCTTGAGGCGCTGGCGCGCTGGCACAGCCTGGAATGGGGCAACATCTCTCCGGACCGCTTCATCCCCATCGCCGAGGATACCGGCCTGATCGTGCCGCTGACCGATCACATCGTGCGCAAGGCATTTACCGCCGCCGCGCGCTGGAATGCCGGACTGGAGCAGCCGCTGCAGATCGCGGTGAACCTGTCACCCAAACTGTTCCTCAACAACGAAATCGTGCGGCGCACCGCCGAACAAATACAGCGCGCCGGACTGGCTCCTGCACAAGTCGAACTGGAAATCACCGAGAGCGTATTCCTCGGCGACAGTGACCGCGCCCTGCATATCCTGCATGAATTCAAGAAACTCGGTGTTGCCCTCGCCATGGATGATTTCGGCACCGGCTATTCGTCGCTGAGCTACCTGAGCCGCTTCCCGCTGGACATCATCAAGATCGACCGCTCGCTGGTCACCGACATCGAACATGAAAAAGAAACCGCCAAGATCGCGTGCGCGGTAATTTCGCTCGGCACCAGCCTGGGCAAGACTGTGGTTGCGGAAGGCGTCGAGAATCAGGCGCAGTTCGATTTCCTGTGCCGCCAGGGCTGCCACGAATTCCAGGGGTATCTGCTTGGCAGGCCGATGCCGGAGGCAGCGCTGACGCACTTGCTGCAGGAACGCAACGCACTACCCCGCTGAAACTCAGACAAAAGCCCGGAACAAGGCCGTCAGTGCGCAAAAACAAGACCATAATCATGCAGGGGTGTTTCCTTGACTCCGCATTCAGACGGGAGTAGTTTTCAGCCACTTGGCAAACATGCTGAAAAGCATGGGCGCAAAGTCTCCGACCTAAGGGCAGAACTATGGTAGCGGGACTGCAACATGGGTTGCTTTCCCATGTTTCTCCAACTTCTCCTCGCCGTCGTTGAAAATATTGAGACTTAAGGGTACTTGGGCACAAATGGCCAGAGAGCCGTAGTTCGAATGCCAGGGGTTGTTTCGACAAGCCACGACGCAGCAACCATAAGTAATTGCTACATAATAAAGAGGAGATGATTATGGCATTCAAACAGTGGACTCAAGACCTGGAAACGGGAATTCACGAAATTGATGAACAGCACAAACTCATTATTGGTTATATCAATAAGGTGAATGATGCCGCCAAGTCCGGGAATGAGGAAAAGCTGGAAGAAGTGCTGGAAGGCCTGCTGGAATTCACCATCACGCATTTTGAGCTTGAGGAAGAATTGATGGAGAAGGCCGGTTATCCCTTCCTGAAGGCGCACGCAATGATGCATGAGACCCTCATGAAAAGATTGGCAGACCTGCGGATGCGCGCCATTAACAAAAAAGAGAATATTGCCTCGGAACTGCAAACCTTTCTGGAATCGTACCTGTCCAACCACGTCATGAATTCCGATCATGACTATGTTGAATCAGTCAGTACAGTTATTGCCAACGAGGCATCATGAGGAAAAGATAGAATTTACTGATTCAGCATTACACATCCATCAATAATAAAGGGGGGGAGCCAGCGGCTCCCCCCCTTTACTTTGTCATGGCTCTGTTTTTCGCAGATCAGGCGAAATTCTGCGCCACGAAATCCCAGTTCACCAGGTTGGCGAGGAAAGTCTCGACGAACTTGGGGCGCGCGTTGCGGTAGTCGATGTAGT
>CAZMSI010000126.1:0-6019 GCA_964568895.1 uncultured Sideroxydans sp.
CCAGCGCGGCCTGGTACAGCGCGGTTTCGGTGGGGTCGCCGATCAATTTGTCGTGACGGCTGCGCTGTGCATCGTTGGACAGCGCCAGCGCCTCCAACAGCGCGGGCCATGGTTCGTCGCCGACCATGTCGCGCCAGGCATGCGAGGTGCGGCCGTCGCAGAAGATTTCTTCCACGTGCATTTTGTTCTGGGTGAGGGTGCCGGTCTTGTCGGTGCAGATGTAAGTGACCGAGCCCAGCGTTTCCACCGCCGGCAGGCGGCGGATCAGCGCGTGCCGCCGCACCATCTTGCGCGCGCCCAGCGCCAGCGAGATGGTGACCACGGCGGGCAGCGCCTCGGGAATGGCGGCGACGGCCAGGCTGACCGCGGTGAGGAACATCAGCACCACGTCCTCGCCGCGCAGCAGGCCGGCCGCGAACACGATTGCACAGATGACCAGTATTGCGATGCCGAGATGGCGACCAAACAGTGCCAGCCGTTTCTGCAGCGGCGTCCGGCTTTCGCCATCCTGTTCCAGCAGTGCGGCGATCTTGCCCAGTTCGGTAGCCATGCCGGTGGCCACCGCGATGCCGCGCCCGCGGCCGTAGCTGGCGCTGGTGCCCTTGTAGGCCATGTTGCCGCGTTCGGCCAGCGGCAGTTCCGCATCCAGCGCATGCACGTGTTTTTCGACGGTCGCGGATTCGCCGGTGAGCAGCGACTCGTCCACCTTGAGTCGTGCTACCTCGATCAGCCGCAGGTCGGCGGGCACCAGGCTGCCGGCTTCCAGCAGTATCAGGTCGCCGGGCACCACTTCGCTGGCCGGGATGTCGAGTGGCGCCCCGTCGCGCATCACCCGCGCATTGCTGGCAGTCATTTTTTTCAGCGCGGCCATCGCGCGTTCGGCGCGGAACTCCTGTACGAAACCGATCAGCGCATTGAGTAGCACGATAACGGCAATGGTCAGCGTGTCCTTGACGTCTCCGACCAGGCCGGAAACCACGGCGGCCGCGATCAGCACCATGATCATGAAATCGGCAAACTGCGCGGCGAACATGCGCCACGGCGAGCGTGGCGGTTTTTCCTGCAGTGCGTTGGGGCCGTGGCGGGTAAGGCGCTGCGCGGCTTCCGCTTCGCTCAGTCCGTGCTGCAGGTCGCAGCCGAACTGTTGCGCCACCTGCGGGGCGTCAAGGCCATGCCAGGCAGCATTGCTTTGCGGATCATTCGCCATGGAGATAGATGACGAAGGAATTCAGCAGGTAGAAGGTGAGCAGACTGAGACTGATCCAGCCGATGCCCATGAACAGCCGTGTTTTTGGGCGGTATACCAGGCCGATGACGATGACGCCGGTCATCACCACGGCAGACATTGCCGACATCGCATGGGTCTGCGAGACGTGCGATAGCAGTGGTCCCTTGGCGTACAGCAGATCGTCGATGGCGAGGATGGCGATGTTGAACAGGTTGCTGCCAAGCAGGTTGGAAATGGCCATATCCAGCGCGCCGATGCGCAGCGCGGAGATGGTGACCACCAGTTCCGGCAGCGAGGTGATGCCGGCGACCAGCAGCGTGCCAACGAAGGTGTTCTGCCAGCCCATGACCTGTGCCAGATGTGCTGCGATGAACGGCAGGAACGCGCCGGCGCCGACCACCACGGCGGCGGCGAGTGCATAGCGGGTGACGGCCGTGCGCAGCGTGATTTCCGGATGGCGGTCCGCCATCTGTTCGGCAAATTCCTCGAGCTGTGCACGCTCGTAATTGAATATTGCGCGCATCGCAATCAGGTAGAGCAGCACGATCACCGGGGTGTAGGGGCCGACATGGCCGAGGGCGTAGGCCGAAGTGCGGTCGGCCAGCAGCACATTCAGGCCGGCAAAGCCGATCAGTACCACGCCGAATCCCGCGGACAGGATGTGTCCCTGGCTGGCGCGGCGGTAGACCGATTCTTCGCGCAGCAGGAAATCGAGCACCACCAGGATGGTCAGGTTGAACACACAACTGCCGAACACGTCGCCGACGGCGATGTTGGGCACATCGGCCAGCGTGACTGAACTTACGCCGGTGATCAGCTCGGGCAGCGAGGTGACGGTGGCTAGCAGTACCAGGCCGATCCAGCCACGCGAGAATCCTGTTTTGTCGGAGATGATGTCGGCATAGCGCGACAAGGTGGCGCCGGCCATGCCGATGAGTGTGGCGCAGGCCGCGAATTCAAACCAGACCAGCAAGGTGTTGATTTGCATGTTACGCCAGCTCCTTTGTTTGGGCTGTGCCAGCGCAGCCCGTCAAAGCCTATTGGGTGAGCGGGGTAAGCGTGCTGCCGTGCTGGCCGGCGGCAGCCTGGATGGCATCGTTCAGCGCATTTTTTGCAGTGTCGGAATGTTCCGCTGCCGCTTCCGGATGGCGGGACATTTCGGCGTCGGAAAAGCTGCGGATGGTTTCGAAGTCGCTGTTCTTGTCTTCCGGCGCGGTAGCCTGGAAATACAGTACGCCGTCACGCAGGGTTGCGGCCAGCAGATAGAAGTCTTGGCCGTGCGACTTGACTGCCTTGTCGCGCACCTTGAAATAGAGCGGATCGGTATTGCCGCTCTGCCGATCTTCTTCGCCGAGTTGGCGCGAGATGTTTTCCAGCAGCGGCTGGGCGAGGTTGAGCATGGGCGCCAATACCGCGCTGAATTGCCCGATACGGTTGATCACCAGGGGACTGTTCAGCGGCTCGGTCTTGCCGGGGCGGAAAAAAATCAGTCCCAGTGTGCAAAGCGTGATGATGGTGAGAGTTTCCAGCATACATGTCCTCCTATAACACTTCGAATTGTAAGTACCACACGCCCAGCGATACTAGTAGATTGACCAGGATTGCAGGCATGAATTTTAAATGGGTGCCGAAGCTGTAGCTTTTGTCGATGGACATCACCATCACGCCGGCCGCGGAGCCGATGACGGTAAGACTGCCGCCGACTCCCACCATCAGCGCATTGAGTGCCCACTGCGCATGATCCAGCGGCGGATTGGACATGATGGCGGCCGCTTCCACCGGCACATTGTCCAACACACCGGACATGATGCCAAGCACAAAGTTCACCCCGGTAGGTGACATTACATCGAACAGGCCGGAGATGTACGACAGCCAGCCGACGTGGTTGAGTGCGGCCACGCCGCTGATGATGCCGATATAGAACAGCAGGGTATTCCATTCCACTTTCTGCAGTTGTGCCAGCAGCATTACATTGTGCCCGTCGCGCTTTAGGTGCCAGGCATAGAAACCAAGGATGGACAGCCCCATGCCGATGGCGTATTCGATGTCGATATGCAGCACGATGTTCATCACCACGGCCGCGGCGATTGCGGCGATGCTGATGAAGATCATGCCGATGCCGCCGCGCTTGATATGCGTTTCGGTCGGTGTGGTATCGATCAATTCGCCCGGTAGCCGATTGAGGTAGAACAGCTGCAGCACGGCGGCGCTGGCAGCCCAGCCGATGATCGAGGCGGGAATCAGTTCGAACAGGCCGAGGATGGAAATTTTGCCTGCCAGCGCCACCATCAGGCTGGTAGTGGTACCGAGGAACCATACCCCGGAATTCGAGGCGATGATCAGGTTGCACAGCGCGATGTGGCGGTATTCATGGTCTTTCGAGATTTCCTTGATCGGTTTTCCGAAAATCATCGCGCTGGTGATGTTGTTGATGAATGGCGACAGCAGCGCGGCCAGCGCGCCGGTTGCCCAGAACATTGCCCTGGCACCGAGCCCTCTGGCGATCAGATAGTTGTTGAGTGCGCTGAATACGCCGCGCTCGCTGAGGATTTCCACGATCATCCACATGAAGGCCATGAACGCGATTAGCGAGAACAGATCCATTTCATTCTCATGCTGCATGGCGATGAACGGTTCGAAACGTTTGGAGTCGTCGCCGGAAGCCCAGTAATAGCCGCCGATCAGCAGTAGCGGGGTGAGCATGAACAGCGCGGGTTTGAATTTATCCATGTGCAGCCTGGCTTCCAGCACGATCAGCAGCATGCCGATGCTGAAGATCAGCAGGACGGCCAGGCCCAGCCAGGAAATCGGTTGTATCGGCGTCATGGGGTGCAGGAAAACTGGCGTTTGCGGGTAGCCGGCACGGGTCAGTTTACTTTCATCGGCAGGATGATCATCTGCTTGCCGCGCATGTGCAGCCGATGCTGCATGGCGAGTGAAGTCTGGTTGTGCAGCCAGCGCACGAATATGTTGTCGCGCAGGAACACCAGTTGCGCCGCGAAGCACACGCTGTTGGGGTATTCCTCCATCATTTGCAGCGTCAACTGGTCCAGCACTGCCACCGGGTCGGTACCATAGGACATCTGCCAGGTGGACTGCAGGCCGTTGCTGCGGCAGAAGCCGGTGTAATAACACAGTGCGTTCTCGGTCTTGTATTGCATGGTGCGGATGGTGGCGGCGCTGTCGTAGCTTTGCGTATCCACCTCGCCCGCGCTGATGAACACGAAATTCCGGAAATGGCCGGGGAACAGGCGCAGCACCCACATGATGGTGTGGATGCCGACGCCGCGATGTTCGTCCACCAGGAAAATGGCGGTGGGCAGTTCCGGGTCGAGTTTTTGCGGCAGGCCGGGATCGTCGATTTTTACCGATTGGGCGAATAGTTTTTCCGCCTGCAGCAACTGCTCGCGTGTTTCTTCATAGTGTTTGCGGATGTACAGGCAGAGTGCAACCACCAGGCTGGTGATCAGTACCGTCATCCAGCCGCCGGCAGCGAATTTTTCCAGGAGGGTGACCAGCAGGATGCTGCTGGTCACCAGCAATCCGACCAGCGACAAGGCCAGCTTGCGCTTCCAGAGGGGCACACTGTACCGCTCGCGCCACCAGTGGATGCACAATCCCAGCAGCGACAGGCTGAAGGTCAGGAATACGTTGATGCTGTACAGCACCACCAGCAGCGATACCGAGCCTTTGCTCCAGACCAGGATGGCCAGCGCCGAGATGCCCATCACCAGGATGCCGTTCTGGGTGACCAGGCGCGAGGAGAGCTGGCGGAACTGACGCGGCACCCAGGAGTCCGCCGCCATGTTGGCCATCACCGCCGGGCCGCCAAGGAAGCCGGTGTTGGCGGCGACCAGCAGCAGGCCGGCTTCCGCCGCCAGCACCACTCCCAGCATGCTGCTGCCGAGCCAGCCCGGCATGTTGAGCGTGCCGATGATGGCCTTGAAGGTGACTGCATTCAGGGTTTCCCCATCGACGTGTTTGGCGTGCCACAGCAGGTACAGCACGATGATGCCGCCGGCGGTAAAGGCCAGCGACAGCGCCATGTAGAACATGGTCAGCTTTCCGGTGCGGGCGCGCGGCTCGGCCAGCCGGTTGACGTTGTTGGATACCGCCTCGATCCCGGTATAGGTACCGCCGCCGAGCGAATAGGCGCGCAGGAACAGCGAGGCTACGAACATCCAGCTGGTCTGTTGGGCCAGCGAGGTGGTGTCGCGCATTGCATCGGGCACCAGTGCGGGCAGGCCGGACGCATGCTCGAAGATGCCATAGCCGATAAGCAGGGCGTGTGACAGGAAAAAAGCGAGGAATATCGGCAGCAGCACCTTGACCGACTCCTTCACTCCGCGCAGGTTGAGCAGGATCAGCAAGCCAATCAGACCGATTTCGGCGAACAGTTTCAGGTTCTGCCACTCGGGAGGAAGCATGCTGAACAGCGCGTCGCTGCCGCTGGCGATCGAGATGGCAATGGTCAGCACATAGTCGACGATCAGCGCTGCGCCGGAAACCAGGCCGGCATGGGAACCAAGCAGCTTCGATGCGACCTTGTAGCCGCCGCCGCCCGACGGGAACAGCTCGATGACCTGGTAGTAGCCGAGCGCAATAACAAACACCGTGAATGCGGTCGCCAGTGCCAGCAGCAGTCCCAGGTGGGTGAGCACCGAACCCATCTCGGCGATGCCGAAGCGCGTGGCCGAGATCGAGATCTCCGCGGGCCCGCCGGGCTCTTCCATCCTCGCCGCTCCGCCTCGCGCGCGGCGCACGCTGAAGAGCCGTGCCTTGAGCAATCCC
>CAZMSI010000127.1:0-5933 GCA_964568895.1 uncultured Sideroxydans sp.
CAGGACACGGTGGATCGCAGCCATGACAGGGATTGGGAGTTCGCCTCCGGGGGATGTTGTGCTGTTCATTTGCATATCTCGCTCAATGAATTTTCCGCGGTTCGAAAAATATCACATTTACCTCTTGACGTGTGCAAATTATACACGTATCTTTGCATCCGTGTGCAATATGCACACACAAGAAACCGATGAAGTTGTTTGGGAGGGCTTTGGAACATTCTTCGAAATGCACTTGGCCCAATCACTTGTAATTGCTAAAGGAGCAAATCATGTTAAGTCAGAAAAATGCAGTAAAGCTGGTAGCTGCACTGTTTATGGTTGGTGGTGCATCGCTTGCCCATGCGGTAACGGCAGCCCCCGTAACCCCCGTACCGACCGCAACCGCGCCGGCTGCAACCGCTCCAGCCGCAACTGCACCGGCGACTACGACTGTTGCAGCAACTACACCGGCCGCTACGACAACAACTGCTACGGCTACTACCACAACGACTGCTGCAACTACACCGGCCGCCACAACAACGGCAACTCCGGCAGCAGCAACTCCGGCAGCGGCGGCTCCGGCAGCGGCGGCTCCGGCAGTACCTGCCGTGGCTGAAATGCCCGAGGTGGATGAAGCACCCGAGATAGCCGAAGCGCCTGAAGTACCGGATGTGGCCGAGGTGCCTGAAGTGCCTGAAGTACCGGACGTGGCTGAGGTGCCGCAAGTGCCGGAAGCTCCTGAAACCAACTAATCCCAGATAGAGGAAACCACCATGAAATACGCCATGCTTGCCGTGAGCCTCATTGCCTCCCTTGCGCTGACTTCTGTTGCTGTTGCGGCGGAAGGAGACAAGTTCAGCCTGGAAACAGGCGTGCACTACAACACTGGCAAGTATGGCGGTACGCAATCCACCGACATCCTGTATGTCCCGGTTACCGGGGCATACAGGAGCGGGCCGTGGACCATGAAACTGACTGTGCCCTATCTGCAGATTACCGGCCCGGCCAACGTGATCAATGGCGTGGGCCTGACCACGACGACCGCCAGCACAACCCGCACTACCCGTTCGGGTCTGGGCGATGTGATTGCGTCGGTTTCCAATACGGTATACAGCGACGCTTCATCCGGGCTGTTTGCGAATCTGACCGGCAAGGTCAAATTCGGAACGGCCAGCAGTACCCAGGGATTGGGTACCGGCAAGAATGATTACGCTATCCAGTCCGAGCTGTACCGGGTAAACGAGAACCTGACTACCTTCGGTACGCTTGGCTACCAGGTGTACGGCAAGCCTGTTGGCTACAAACTCAACAATGTTTTCTATGGTTCGCTGGGCGGCAGTTACAAGTTTGACCAGGTTACGAGCGGCGGAATATTGCTGAGCCTCCGCCAGAAAGTTGCCGCGACCGGTTCATCCCACGCCGAGACAATGTTTTTCGTCAGTCGCAAGTTCGACAAGGCGTGGAAGGTGCAAGGCTATATGCTGAAGGGCTTTACCAACAGTGTTCCAGACCTGGGAGTCGGCGTAACGGTTTCATATCTGCTTTGATGTTTTTTCAGACGGTACCTGATGCTGGGTGTTCTGCAAGCTGAGTCAGGTAGACAAGGAGAAATTGCGATGTATACGCAGAAAGGTCTCGTTTTCGTTGAGCTGCTGTCGGTCATGGTCGTTGCGACAATCGCTGTATACAACTTCACTTTTGTCCTGCAGTCCCTGGCCGAAAAATAGAAAAGATGTTCTTTCAAGCACAAATGGGAAAGTTTATGAATGCTCATACTCGAAATTCCGATTTACCGGGAAGGCCGGGCAATAAAGTCCTGGTACTGGATGCCGAAACAGGCGCTGTTCAAGACCCGGCGTCCGTGCATGACCATGCTTCCTATTACCGATACCTGATGATGCGTGCCAGCTCGGCATGCGGGAAAAAGGAAAGCCCGGAGCAGAAGGCGCCTGCTAAAAACACAGGACAGTAGTACGCCGTTAGCGGGCATAGCCGATCGACTGCAGCTCCCTGAAAATCTTTTCGGACAGCAGCGCATGTCCTTCGGCATTGGGATGCACCTGGTCGCCTTTCAGTTGCGGCTCGGAAAGCACATCGGCGATGGCATCCTCGATCAGCGGGACCTGTTGTTGTTCGGCAATCTGTTGGTAGAAATCGGGCGCCGACAGGTTCTGGAATACGGCGCCCATGACGTTCGGCTCGGGCGTTGCCAGCAGCACGGCCTTTGCGCCATGTGCCTTGATCAGGTTGAGTATCTGATCGAGATTGGAGATGGTTTGCTGCTGGGGGATACGGCGCAGCATATCGTTGCCGCCCAGTGCCACCAGCACCAGCTTCGGGTCATACTGTTCGAGCAGATGCGGCAATCGCTTCAGAGCATCAGCACTGGTGTTGCCGTTTACCCCGCCGTTGACTACTACCCATCCTGTTTTCTGCTCCAGCAACGCGGGCCAGGCCTGTTCGGCAGTCACTCCCGCGCCTGCCGTCAGGCTGTCGCCCAGTGCCAGCACCTGGCTGCCGGCAGGCAGGGCCGCTTCTCTGGTATTGCTGGTGCAGGCCGAGAGTAGCGCGATGGCAGCGAACAGCAAGATGAACTGGCGCAGTATGCTCATGCCTGCCAAACCCCGAATCCTGCCTCGCGCAGGTCAATGCCGATTTCCACTTCCCGTTCACACGCCTCGTCATACGACATCGGGTTGAAGCCTTCGTACAGGTCGGGCAACAGCCGCAGGCCGTATTCCCTGACGTAGCGGTTGGACTGGATGCCGGCCTTGTGTTTATCGAAGCGCAGGTCGGGGTCGAGTCCGGTCATGCCGACGTAGATGCAGGGCTTGCCCGGAATATAGTTCGGGTTGCACTTCCTGAACTTGCTTTCGTGCAGCACGTCTTGCGACAGTTCGACCACATACACGTGGTAGTGATTGCGGCGCGCCATGGTTTTCAATCGGCGTTTACTGCCGGTCACCCTGTTTGCAGTGTGCCGCTTTTCGATGCGATGCATGCCACCAGGTCGTTCCAGGATTTTGCGAACGATTGCGCACCCTGTTGCTGGAGTTCGGCGGCAAGCGCCGCGTCGTCGATACCCTGGCGCGCGTATTCTGCGATCACCGTTTCGGCATCGCCCCCATCGTCCGGCAGTGTGTTGTCCGGCCTGCCGTGCTGCGCGAAGGCGAGCAGCGTTTTCTCGGGCATGGTGTTGATGGTGTCCGGGGCCGCGAGTGCCTCGATGTACAGGGTATCCGGCGCCGCCGGATCCTTGGTGCCGGTGCTGGCCCACAGCAGGCGTTGTGGCTGGGCTCCGGCGGCGGCCAGCTTGTGCCAGCGTTTTGATGCCAGCAGATCGCGATAGGCCTGGTAGGTGCGCATGGCAATGGCGATGCCGAGACGATTGCGCAGTTCCTGAGGCACTTTGTCTGCGACAGCCACGTCCCAGCGACTGATGAAAAGCGAAGCGACGCAGCCGACTTCCGGGTTGAGCCCGGCGGCGATGCGCCGCTCGATGCCGCGCATGTAGGCTTCGGCTGCGGCGACATAGTGCTCGCGCGAAAACAACAGCGTGACATTTACCGGCACGCCGGCGAAGATTGCCTCTTCTATCGCGGGTATACCTGCCGGGGTGCCGGGTATCTTGATGAACAGATTCGGGCGCTGCGCCTGCATGTAAAGCTGCATCGCTGCACGCAGCGTCGCGCCGGTATCGTCGGCCAGCAACGGCGACACCTCCAGCGACACCCAGCCGTCCAGCCCGCCGCTTGCCACATGGGCCGGATGGAACAGGTCGGCAGCTTGCGTCAGGTCTTCCAGCGCCAACTCGAAAAACAGCGCTTCGCCCGATTTCCCCGCCTGCGTTTTTTCGCGGATGGCGTCGTCGTAAAAATCGCTGTCGCGGATGGCGTGATCGAAAATGGTCGGGTTGGAAGTGAGGCCGGTCACTGCACATTCTGCGATGTAGCGGCCCAGCGTTCCGCTGGTCAGCAGCCCGCGGGTGATGTTGTCGAGCCAGAGGCTCTGGCCGAGGTCGTGCAGTTGTTGTGGAACGCTCATCGTTATTTCTCCTGTAACCATTCCAGTGTGTGCGGCAGGAAATGTACCAGCCCTTCCAGCACGCCGGCACTGTAGTTGCCGTTCATGCCGAGCAGCCCGCCCTGTGCCAGATACAGGCTGGCGCGGTGCCCGGCCTGCTGTACGCGTTGCAATGCCTGCTCGCGTACTTCGTCGAGGGCATTTTTTACCAGTACCGCCTGCAGGCCGCTGGTCAGTACCGGCAGGTCGTTGCCGCTGTCGCCGGAAAACACCGTCTGCTGCGGAGCGAAGTTCTTGCGCTGCATCAGGAATTCGATGGCGTGCAGTTTGGTGGCATGTTCCGGCAGCACGTCGAGCAGGCCGACGCCGGCCATTTCGTCCACGCTCCAGATCAGGCTGGTGCGCACATCTTCTGCTGCGAGGCGCTCGCGCACCTGCCCAAGCAGATCGTCCGGTGCAATATCCGCCGGGGCGTAATAACTCAGCTTGAAGACGTTCTGTTTGCTGTCTTCCTGCAGCCGCAATAATTCGATATCGGCCAGGCACTGCTGCAGGTCTTCGCGTGTCCTGCCGCGCCAGTCGGGTGCAATTTCCTGATGCCAGTCATGCCATGGCTGCCACTCGCCACTGCCGGTTTCATAGATCGTGGTGCCGACGTCGCCGATCGCATAGTCGGGCTGCGGCAGGTCGTATTCCTCGATGGCCTGTAGCAGCAGGCCCCGGTGGCGGCCGCTGACGTAGACCAGCGTCACCTCGGGCCGGCTGGCAAGAACCCGCAGCAGTTCTCTCGCCTGCGGCGATTCCGGCTGTGGGCCATTGGGCAACAGCGTGCGGTCCAGGTCCGAGCAGAGTAGAACGTCATCGGCTGTCGTCGCCATCATTGCATGCCCTTTCCGGGCAGCGGATTGTGCCAGTTTCCATCTGCCGCAATCAGTTCATCCGCCTGTTGCGGGCCCCAGCTTCCGGGCGCGTAGGGATGGGCCGGGTGATGGGTATCCAGCAGGGAATCGACCACCGCCCAGGCAGCTTCTATCGTTTCCACACGCGAGAACAATGCGCCGTTGCCGGCCATGGCGTCGCTCAGCAGCCGCTCGTAGGGTTTCTCTTCTCCGGGTTTTTCGTCGAGCAGGAAAAGCTCGCGCTGGTCGCCGACGAATTCCTTGCCCGCGCGTTTGACGCGCGCGGCAAGGGCGACGGCCGAGTTGGGGGAAATCCGGAAACGCAGATAATTTGCCGGGCCATTCGCCGGTGCCGAATCATCGAACAGCCGTTGTGGCGGCGGTTGCAATTCCACCAGCACCTCGGTTGCCGTCGTCGCCAGGTTTTTGCCGGAGCGCAGATACCACGGCACTCCCTGCCAGCGCCAGGAATCGATGAACAGGCGCAGCGCGCAGAACGTCTCGACGTCGGAATCTTTTGCCACGCCCGTCTCTTCGCGGTAACCGACGTATTGGCCGCGCACGAAGTCGTCCGTCCGCAGCGGACGCATTGCGTGGAACACCTTGGCTTTCTCGCTGTGCACCGCGCCGTAGCCCTGGTAGACGGGTGGTTCCATGGCCAGCAGCGCGACGATCTGGAACATATGGTTCTGCACGACATCGCGCAGGCAGCCGGCGCTTTCGTAAAACGCGCCGCGGCCTTTTACGCCGAAATCCTCGGCCAGCGTGATCTGGATGCTGGCGATGTAATTGCGGTTCCAGATCGGTTCGAGAAAGGAGTTGGCAAAGCGGAAATAGAGGATGTTCATGATCGCCTCTTTTCCCAGGTAGTGATCGATCAGGAAGATCGAGTCCTGCGGAAAAACCGACAGCGCGCTTTTGTTGAGTTCCCGCGCCGAGGCCAGATCGCGCCCGAACGGTTTTTCGATGACGATGCGCGCCTGTTCGGCCAGCCCCGATGCGCCCAGCGCCTCGATCACCGTCGCGAAAGCG
>CAZMSI010000128.1:0-5911 GCA_964568895.1 uncultured Sideroxydans sp.
CATAGGTTTGCAGGCTATGCTCGCAGGCGGCATCGCCCTGCTTCGCGCGCCGCACGATTTCTTTCGAATTCAGCGCCTCGCCCGTCTCAAGCTGGTGCTGTTTCATCATGCCCGGCCCGGAAAGAAAGGTTTCGATGCAGCCGTGCTTGCCGCAATAGCATGACGGGCCGGGTAATTCGTGCGGTTCAGGCCATGGCAGCGGGTTGTGGCCCCATTCACCGGCGATGCCGTTGGGGCCGGCGAGAACCTGGCCGTCAACCACGATGCCCGCGCCAACGCCGGTGCCGAGGATCACGCCGAACACCACTTCCGCCCCCGCCGTGGCGCCATCGGTTGCCTCGGACAGCGCAAAGCAGTTGGCATCGTTACTGATTTTCACCGGACGTTGCAACAGCGCCTCGATGTCCTGCAGGATGGGCTGGCCATTGAGTGCTACCGAGTTGGAGTTCTTCAGGCAGCCCGTGGCACGTGAGAGTGAACCAGGCGTGCCGATGCCGACCGAGCCGCGCTGTCCCAGTTCCGCTTCGGCATCACGCACCAGCGCAGCAATGGCCTGCAGGGTTTCGAAATAATCGCCCTGCGGCGTGGGCACGCGATGGCGTAGCAGCTCCGTGCCGGCATCGTCGAGTGCGATGATTTCAATTTTCGTCCCGCCGAGGTCAATTCCGAATTTCATTGATTGCCCACCTGGAGCCAGAAGGTTACCGGACCGTCGTTGACCAGGCTCACTTGCATGTCCGCGCCGAATACGCCGGTTTCGACCCTGGCATGGCGCCCACGCGCTTCTGCCACGAAGTATTCGAACAGGGTTTTGCCCTGTTCCGGCGGGGCCGCGGATGAGAAGCTGGGACGGGAGCCCTTGCGGGTATCGGCAGCCAGCGTGAATTGCGGCACCAGCAACAGTTCGCCGCCGATGTCGGCCAGCGACAGGTTCATCTTGCCGTCCGCATCGGGAAAGACGCGGTAGCCCAACAGTCGGTCGAGCAGGCGTTGCGCACTGGCTTCGTCATCGCCTTTCTCGACGCCGGCCAGCACCAGCAGGCCACGCCCAATCTGTCCGACGGTCTTGCCATCCACCTTGACGCTGGCTTCGCTGACACGCTGTATCAATCCGATCATGCCACCCGACTTTCCGAAAAAATACCCCCGTTAAACGCCGGAAGCTCTTGGGAATGGTTTTATTCACGCGTATAATTTTGCGGCATCAACGGCGAATAAACCGTGCGGATGCCGCCGCATTTCTTGCTCCAGGAGCCATCTTGCAATTATCTAAACGCGTTCAGGCCATCAAGCCTTCCCCCACCCTCGCCGTCACCGCCCGCGCCGCAAAACTGAAATCCGAAGGCAAGGATATCATCGGACTGGGTGCCGGCGAACCGGATTTCGATACCCCGCAGCACATCAAGGACGCCGCCATCGCGGCGATCAGCAAGGGTTTCACCAAGTACACCCCGGTCGGGGGTACGGCTTCGTTGAAACAGGCAATCATCGCCAAGTTCAAGCGCGACAACGGTCTCGACTACACGGCGCAGCAGATCCTGGTTTCCTGCGGCGGCAAGCAGAGCTTCTTCAACCTGGCGCTGGCGACGATCAACCCCGGCGACGAGGTCATCATCACCGCACCGTACTGGGTGTCCTATCCCGACATCGTGCTGATCGCCGAGGGCAAGCCGGTGATCGTGCAGGCCGGCATCGAGCAGGGTTTCAAGATGACGCCGGCACAACTGGAAGCAGCGATCACGCCGAACACGCGGATGGTGATGATCAATAGCCCGAGCAACCCATCCGGCGCGGTTTATACGCTGGACGACTTCAAGGCGCTGGGCGAGGTGCTACGCAAACATCCGGATGTGTTGATCGCCACCGACGATATGTACGAGCACATCGCGCTGACCGACGAAAAGTTCGTCAATATCCTCGACGCCTGCCCCGATTTGTATGCGCGCACCATGGTGCTGAACGGGGTGTCCAAGGCCTATTCGATGACTGGCTGGCGCATCGGCTATGCGGCCGGTCCGGAAAACATCATCACCGCAATGACCAATGTGCAGTCGCAGAGCACCTCCAACCCGACCTCGATTTCGCAGGTTGCGGCCGAGGCCGCGCTGAACGGCGACCAGGGCTGCATCGCGCCGATGGTCAAGGCGTTCCGCGAGCGCCACGAGTTTGTGGTGAGCGAACTGAACAAAATGCCGGGCGTACAGTGCCTGAAGGCAGGGGGTGCGTTCTATGCATTTCCCGACATGCGCGGTGCAATTGCGGCACTGCACCAGAAGGGAACCATCAAGGAAGCCACCGACATCGCCTTTTCCGAATACCTGCTGGAACAGGCCGGCGTGGCGGTGGTGCCAGGCTCGGCTTTCGGCAGCGAAGGCTATGTCCGCCTGTCTTTCGCCACCTCGATGGAAAATCTCCAAGCAGCGCTGGAGCGTATTGCGAAAGCGCTATCCTGAGATTTCGGTGAAGGCTAACCTTCAGGTTATGCCGGAACCACAACCTCAACAAGGCACTTGAGCGTATTGCGAAAGCGCTGTTATAAATTTGGTGCAAGGCCGGGAAGAAACTAGCGCCCTACACGCAATGCCGGCTCTCCAACCTGGCCTGTCAACAATAGTGGCACAGCACCAGGACGTACCTTCAACTCGGCCGTAAAATGGCCGTCCAATTTCTTGCTACTGTCGATATCCAGGTAGCCGGAAGCGCTCAACACGCCTGCCGACAGGTGCAACTGGCGATAGTGCTGAACACCGTTATCCAGGGTCAGCTTGCCACTTAACTCGTCAAAGTGCGTACGCCCGCCATGAGGATTGCTTCCGCTACCCGCAAGACGTACCGTTTCCACCATGTCCATATCCCTGAGAATGCCTTTCTTCAGCGAGAACTCGCCGTCCAGGGCCGGATTGCCACCTAGCAGGGGCAGCGTATTCGCGCGTATCGAGTAGCCGGTATCGGCATCCAGTTCGCCCTCGACCCCGCCTTGCGGAAATGCCTGTTTCACATCCATTGCCTTCACCGCCATGTGTCCCTGCATCACCCAGCCATGCTGCCAATTCAGCTGTACATTACCCACCAATGAACCACCGTACAATCTTGCATCGACCTCTCCCAGGCTGGCTTCGCCATCACCCACCTTGCCCTTTGCGTCCAGTTCATCGAAATGCACATAAGGCAATATCGGCAGTTCGCTGTCCTGCAGGTTCAGGGACACCGCGATCTGTCCCTGTTGGGATTTCACCTGCACGTTAAACTTGCCGCCATCAAGTACTGCGCTGGAAAAGTGTCCTCGCCCATCAAACTGCATCTTGCCGTTGATGGGCGGCAACTTGAGCATGTCGCTGTTGATTTGCGCATTATTGAATGTAATGCGCGCCAGCGGATAGGCTGCATCACCGCCTGCCGCCTGTAGCCAGGACAGCGTCTTGTCGAACGCCGTATCGCTCAACTGCAGGTTATCCAGTTCGGCATTGCTGATGGACCTGGTCTCGGCAAACAAATCGCCGAAACCGAAATGCAGCACCACGTTAGCAGCCCGCATTTCCTGTCCTGCACCAACTGTAACGTTATGCAGCTCAAGCTTTGGCGTGGGTAGCAGCGCCGCGCTCAGCCCACCCACATGCACCGGCTGTTTGAGCAAGGTTGACATCCGTTTCTCGACCTGCGGCAGATAGCCCTGCATTGGCCAGACATAGGGTGCAACAGCAACCACGACCAACAGCAATACAAACAGACCGGCAGCAATTTTCCCCAAAGGCAGGGGTTTGCGGCGTGCCCTGCTTACCTTGGGCACGGCGGCAACAGGCGGCGCGACGCTCTCGACTTTTTCGGCTTGCCTCTGCGCTTCTTCCGCCTCTGCCCTGGCGCGTTTTTCCGCTTCTTCCCACGCCTTGGCCTGTTCCTCGGCAAGTTCGCCTGCCTCTTCCTCTTCCCTGGCGCGGCGCTCGGCCTCGATCCTGGCCTGCTCTTCGGCCTGTTTGCGCGCCTCCTCCTCTTCCCTGGCACGGCGTTCGGCCTCCTCCTCGGCCTGCTTGCGCGCCTCTTCTTCCTGCTGTGCCTTGAGTCGCGCAGCTGCCTGTTCTTCGGCTGCCTGTTCTTCCGGTGACTTGTGCGATACTTCTTCAACTGCTGGCGGCTGCTCGTCAGCAGCAGCCGATATCGAAAATTCTCCTGTTACCCCCTCCAGCACTATCTGGCCCAAATCGGCCTCAGACTGCCGGGCTGCGGTTTGTTTCTCGGCCGTAGTCACCGGCCCGGTCGCCCGGCCGGCGACGATTACCTGATATACCTGGTGCTCGCGTCCATGCTTGTCTTTCTGCACACCCCGGTACTTGAACAATCTGGAGTATTCAACGGACAACCGCGAAATCACATCATAGTAGGAACGTGAAACAAAAATCTGGTCGGTTCCGGCAAAGCTCATGATGCGCTGCGCATCGTTGATCCCGTCGCCGACCATGTTGAACTGGCCGTTCATGTCTTTCACTACTTTTACCGGCCCCAGGTGAATGCCGATTCTGACATTCAACTCCGGATAGTTGCGATGTCCGTTTTCTGTCACCGCATCCCGGAACCTCATGGCAACTTCGAGTGCATCTTCCGGATGTTGCAGAAAGCCGATCGCCGCGCCATCGCCGGTATCCAGAATAATGCGTTGCGTTTCGTCTATTTCACTGATGAATTGGGATACCAACTCGTTGAACTGATCCTTTAACTCAATCTGTTTGGAAACGGATTTCTTGGTATAGCCAACCACATCGAAAAACAGAACGGTAGCTATCATGCTCCGCTCCGCGCCCTGGCCGGCCCAGAATCTGCCCGTTTCAGATCCGGCCGCCGCCTCCTTAGCCCTGGCGCGAGCCTCCTCCACCTTGGCCTTGGCTTCCGCCTGCTCCAATCCGGCCGCCTCCAGTTTGGCTTGTGCTTCGGCTTCGGCTTCGGCCTTGGCTTCGGTTGCTGCCCGTTCTTTTTCTGCGGCTTCCTCGGCTCGCGTCTGGGCCGCTTCCTCCTGTTCCTTGAGCCGTGCGGCCTCGTTTTCCGCCTCGACCCTGGCTGCTTCCTGCTCCGCTTCAAGACGGGCCGCTTCGGCTTCCGCCTTGGCCTTGGCTTCCCGCTCCGCCTTATGGCGCGCTGCCTCGATCTCCTGCTGCGCCTTTTCCTTCGCTTCCGCCAATGCCTTGGCTTCCGCTTCCGCCTTGGCCCTGGCCGCTTCAATTTCCGCCCGGACCCTGGCCGCCTCTTCTTCAGCCTTGATGCGTGCCGCTTCTGCTTCCGCCTTGGCCTTGGCTGCCTCTTGTTCCGCCTTCTGGCGCGCCGCTTCGATTTCCTGCCGCGCCTTTTCCTTCTCCTCCGCCAACGCCCTGGCTTCGGCCTCCTGTTTGGCCTTGGCCTCCGCTTCTTGCCTGGCCTTGTATGCGGCTTCTGCCCTGGCCCTGGCTTCAGCTTCCCGTTTGGCCTTGGTTTCAGCTTCCGCCTTGGCCTTGGCTTCGGCTTCAGCGCGGGCCTTGGCCTCTGCTTCCTGTCTGGCCTTGACTGTGGCTTCCGCCTTGGCCTTGGCTTCGGCTTCCCGTTTGGCTTTGGCTTCGGCTTCGGCGCGGGCTTTGGCCTCTGCTTCCTGCTTGGCCCTGGACTGAGCTTCTTCTTCAGCGCGTTTTTTTGCCTTTTCGGCCTCGGCGGCAAGCTGCTCCGGCGATGGGGCGCGCATGATGGTAGTGAAATCCAGGTCCTCTCCCTCGTCCTCCGTTTTCTTTTTGGGAACCGCCATCTTCGGGGGAACCGCCATTTTCGGCGTAGTCATTCTGGGCGGTGCGATGTCTTTTGCCTTGGACCTGTCCTGGATATAGCCGCCGTCCAGCAGTTGCTTCAACATGGCGTCAATGCTCGGACGCAGGCTGGGGGCTGCGTGCTTCAACAATTC
>CAZMSI010000129.1:0-5892 GCA_964568895.1 uncultured Sideroxydans sp.
GTATCGACAATGGCATTGGCGGCGGATGCGGCGATCCCGAACGGTGCTGGCACTGTCTATATTCAGCCGTCCAGTATCACCGGCAGTCCGGTGGTAGTGGATACCCAGGGCAATTTGAGCGTCAGTGGCGTGGGTCTGCAAATACTCGGTTACCACGGAAACACGTCCAGTTACGTGGCTCCGGTGACGGTGAATGTGGGCGGAAGCTTCAATGCCACTCTGACCGGTGAGATGCGGCTTGAGGCCGGCCATGTTTCAAGCAGTAATGCTGCGGTGAACTTTAATGTGGCGGGCGGAGATTCCTACGGCAATAACACCATTAGCGTTGACTCTCTCGTCATTCAGGGTGGACATGCATTCGCTCCATGTGGTGATTGTAGCAGTTCGGCGCGTGCCGATGCTACGCTGAAAGCAGATAAGAACCTCGTCATTAGCACCGGAACTGGAGTGACGCTGGTGCCTAGGGTGAAGGTACAGGGTGGTTCTGCCGGTGCGTATACCAGTAGTAGTGGATCGACTAGTGCAAGTGCCAAGGCCGAGTTGAGCGCGGCGAATATCAAGATCGACACTGACGGAAATATCCAGGTACGTGGCGGCGGCGCTTTTGCCCTGGTATCGGGTTCAGGTTCAAGCAAGGCGGCAGCCGATGCCCATGCAACACTCTCGGCCACCGGCAACCTGACAATAAATCATGGGTTGTCCTCCGCATCGTCGGTGCAGATTAGCGCCGGCTATGCCGCCGCCTATGTCAACGGAATAGCCTCTGCCGCACCCACTTCACCTGATGCGACGGCCAATGCGGATGCGACGATGAGTGCCGGTTCCTCGCTCACCCTGCATGCCGACGGCCTCAGCATACGCGAAGGAGGCGCGCATGCGCAGGCCGGGGGTAATTTTTCCTTCTACGGCTCCATTTTCTCGGGTCCAGCGCACAACCGCAGCGCGGCAGCAGAGGCAGTTGCGACGGTGAGCGCAGGGTCGGTTCCCGAAATGACTCTGGGGAGTTATGGGTTGTTTATCGGGTCCTCCGGTATCGGCTGTCAGCAGGGGCCATGCGTGGTGACGGCAATTGTCGATGGGTCGGGCGGCGTGAATACGGCCCTGTCTGAGCATGGCGCTGCCCTCAGCGTGACCGGTAACATCGTCTCGCTTGCCACAAGTGGCAATATATTAATCATGGGCGGCGGTAGTGCGGATGCATCGGTTTCCGGGACCGGCAAGAACACCGCGACCGAACATGCCGATGCTTCGCTGAAGGCGGGCGGCAGCCTGACCATCAATTCAGTTAACTCTGTAGCCGTGGTCGGCGGCTCGGGTTATTCCAGCCAGGCTTATGCATCTGGATCTGGAGGTGTTGCCAAGGTAACAAGTAAAGCCGAACTGTCCGCAACGGGTGCCTTGACCATTGATTCCGCCAGCAGCATTTCGGTACAGGGCGGCAGTGCTTCATCTTCTGGCCGTGTTGTAGCCTCCGGCGGTGGCTCTGCCAGCGTGGATGCCAGCGCCAGGTTGCATGGCGGGACAATAAATATTACCACCGCCGGTTCATTGTTAATATTCGGTGGCAGTTGGGCGGGAGCGGTTGTGGGTGGCACCGGCACTGCCACGATGACGGCCAATGCCGAGCTTTCTGCAGGCGGTGCGGCAACCATCACTACAGACCACTTGGAAGTGGGAGGTGGGTTTTTTGATTTTGCAGCAGTGACTTCCTTTGACAGCGCCACGGCAACTACGAATGCCAACGCCGTGTTGTCGGCGGGTGGCAACATGACACTCACCGTTGCCAACAGCTTGAGTATGTATGGGGGTTTCGATGCGGCTTCTGTCAATGCTTACGGTGGCGGTGGAAATAATACCGCGACCGCGCATGCCGATGCCGGGATTTCGGCTGGTGGCTTGTTGTCGATCAATGCCGGCAGTTTGATGATGGATGGCGGGGAAGGAGCATATGCCAGGGCATCCAGTTACGGTGTTAACAAGTCTCTTGCCACGACTAATGCCACGATGACGGCCGGCACATTGGACATCACGGCCGGGCAGATGGCGATGTATGGTGGCGGCAGCAGCTTCGGTGTTTCTGCTCAGGCGGACGTTGGTACGAATACCGCGACCGCGCAGGGTAATGCCTTGATTACGGTGGCAGGCGACAGCATGATCAATATCACCAGCGGCAACTTGAGTCTGCATGGTGGTGCTGCCCATGCCTCCGGTTCCGGCGCAGTTGCCCAGGCTGTGGTACTGCTCGATCCGGGCACCATGACGATCAATACGAGCGGCAATGTGAATATCAGCGGTGGCAACTATTCGAGTTCGGGAGGAGTCGCACTGGCATTCGCCGGCATCGCCAATACCGGCCCGATCAACATGACGATAGGCGGTTCGACCGGGTTGACGCTGACGGGAGGTTCGACCAGCATTTCCTATGGCACCTTCACGATTCCGGGCACGGGCATATTCCCAGACCCGACCAGTCCGATCAATATCAGTTATACCGGCGGCGGCGGGTTGAATCTCTCTTCCTCTCCCGGTTCCGACGCAGCTTTCATTATGACGATTTTATCAACTTCGCCCAATGACCTAGTGACTTATACCACCGGTATGGTAAATAACGCGACCGACACTGTGTCCGGCATTGTCGAATTCATCCGGTTCGGGGATGAGGAGAAAAAAGATGACAAACCTACGTGCACTTAACCGCATTCTGCCGTTGATGCTGGTTGCGCTGCTTGCGGCGGGCAGCGCCTGGGCGGAGCCGGCAGCGACGATCACGAATTTGAGCGGAACCGTGGCCGACCTGAAGGCGGATGGTACTTCGCGCGTTTTGTCGGTGCGGTCCAAGGTCGAGACGGGCGATACGCTTTCCACGCAGGCTGGCACTTATGCCCGGCTGAGATTCAGGGACGGAGGCGAGGTGGTGCTGCGGCCGAACACGGTGTTCAAGGTCAATAATTACCGTTTCCAGCAGGAAAAACCGAAACGGGACAGCTTCTTTGTCAGCCTGCTCAAGGGGGGCGCGCGCTTTGTCAGCGGCCTGATCGGCCATCGCGGCAACAAGGATGCCTACAGCCTGAGAACGCCGGCAGCCACCATCGGCATCCGCGGCACCGACTATACGGTGCGAACATGCCGGGGAGATTGCGGCGACCTGCCTGACGGAACCTATACCAACACTCATTCCGGCGCCATATTCCAGCGTAATCCGCATGGCAGCCTCGATTGTGCGGCCGGCCAGAGTTGTTTTGCTGCGCCGGGAACGCGTCCCGTGTTCTTGCCTAAAGTGCCCAGGGGTCTGGATTTCACCCCGCCGCCGGCTTTTCTGGATAGAATAAACGGGGATGCCGTGCTGGATATGGAGGGTCACAAAGAATGCGTGATTCGCTGACGGCAGTTTCACCTTCCTTTCCATAACCAGTAAATAAAAAGCCAAGGATGGTACATGGGTGTAGAAATCAAGCTGACCGACAAGCATTTTCCCGTTTCTCCCGTTTTTATCGATTTCCTGCACCGTTATCTGAAAAACCAGAAATACGAAACCCGCTGGCATGACCAGTTGAGCGAGGAGCTTAACCGGCCGGATGACATGCTCAAGGATCAGGGGCCGGCCATCGCATCGGAAGTGTTGGCCGCGCCGGAAGGACAACAGGCCATTTTGCGCAGCTACGAGATGCTGACGGCGATCCTGACCGGGGACGTGAAGAGGGTGGAATTCTTTCGCGAACGTTACCAGTTCGTCTGCATCGTGGGCATTCCCCGCCATGGCGGTTCCTATCTCACCAAGCAGTTGTTTCTGTCACTGGGCATGAATCCGGACGAGGTGCCCAATGTGATTGCACACGATGGATTTCCGGATGCTTCGCCGTTCGATTTTCGCGAAGGCTACAACAGCTACACTACGATGATGCAGAACATGGCGGAATACTTTGCCATGATCGAACTGTTTTTTTCCAATTCGCGCCTCTACAACAACCGCGTGATCGTACCCAAGAAGGCGACCAAGGCGGCCTATCACGGCGCATTTTTCAATGCGATGCTGGGGCCGAAGACGGAATATGTCGTTACCTTGCGGCACCCGGTGTCGGCCTGCATTTCCACCTATGAAAAGTCGACCGGACTGCCGGAGGACGGCAAGTTCAAGGTGCGCGGCAACATCGAGGAATGGGCGCGGCGCGACAACGTGTATACCGGGGAAGATGCCAACGGCATCTTCGAGCGCGACTATTTCGATGTCTACCTGCGCTACTGGGAACAGTATCATTACCTGCTGGTTACCTCCGGTCTTGCGGCAAACAAGAACTGGCGTACGGTGGTATATGGCGAGGAGCGCATGACGCAGCAGGCGAACAGTTTCATGACCCGCTTCAAGGCCCAGTCTTCCGCCGAAAAGTTTCATGTGTTCGACAAGCGCGATTTGCATGCCGAGTGGCGTCCCAAGGCCGAGCAGGCCATATTGCGGGTGCGGGACGAGTGGAAACAGGTTGGCCTGATTTTTCCGGTGGACGAGGTAATGGAGGCCTGGTAGCGCGTTTTGCCGGAGCCTCACTCGATCTCGCAGATAAACTCCTCGAATTTTCCGCTACGTCCGCGCGGTATTTCATTTTCGAAATATATGAACTGCAGCTGGAATGGATGACGCATCCATTCATGGATGACCGTTGTTAGTTGTTTTTCCTGTTCCGCCGTCACCGGGGCGTCGGAAACGAGGCGAACCTCGACCAGGTCCAGGCTGCGCTGGATCAACTGGTATTGCCGGATGGGGGCAATGTCGCGGTAGCGGTAGGAGCCGACCAGCGGCCAGTAGCGGCGGCCGTCCGGTAGCCGCAGCATGTTGCGCTGGCGGCCGACGATGCGCTTCAGGGTTGGCAGGCCGCGCCCGCAGGGGCAGGCCGGACCGGCCTCGGCATAGTCGCCTATATCGTAGCGAATTAGCGGTGTGGCGAAATTGAGCAAGTCGGTGACGACGACGCGGCCGATCTCGCCGGGTATGCAGGGCGTGCCACTTTCGTCGAGCAATTCCACCAGCAGGTTCTCCGCCATGGTGTGATAAAGCCCGCTTTGCGGGCATTGCACCGCAATGATGCCAACTTCCTGCGAGCTGTATGTGTCAGCGATGTCGACCCTGAAAACCCGGCGCGTAGCTTCGCGTACCCCTTCCGTCAGCGTTTCCCCGATGCTGCGAACCTGGCGCAGCCCGGCCAGTTGCAAATTACGCTGCTCGAATTGCCTCGACAGTTCGGTCAGGTTGGTTGGATAGGTGAGCAGATAGTCGGGATCGATTTTCGCCAGCCATTCGGCCTGTCGTCCGACATCGGTGGCGAGTGGCAAGGCATGGCTGGATCCGCTGGCGAACAGCAGGCTGACGGGCGGTCCCCAGTTCGGCAGGTCGAGGACATTCATGGCCGGATCGGCCCGGATGACAGCCAGTTTCCCGTGAAAATCGCGCCGATGCCACAGGTGTTCGCGCAAGGTGTTGGCCAGCCAGAATAGCTGGTTGATGGCCGTGCGCTTGATGACGACAGGCTCACCGGTCGAGCCGGAGGAACGGGTTTCTGTTACCGGTGCGTGAACCTGCGGTAACTGGCTGCAAAAAATATTTTCTCCGGCGGACTGTAAATTGCGCCGGTTCATGACGGGTAGGGCATGCAGGCCATCAGCCGTGGCCAGGCTATGCGCATGCAAACCAGCCGCTTGCAATCTTGTGCGAAAGTAGGGGGAGTATTTTTCCGCGTGGGTTGCGACTTCCAGCAATTGCCGGTGTTGAAGGGTGGTTATTTCATCGGCGGCCAGCCATTGCGTATCTTCCAACTGATGCATCAAGGCAAGCAACGGCGCCGTGGCCGGACCGGCCAGCGGCGGCCATGCAATGCCTTTGATTCCGCTCGTCATGGCTTGCAG
>CAZMSI010000130.1:0-5863 GCA_964568895.1 uncultured Sideroxydans sp.
AGATGGTGGCGGAAGACGGCACCGAGTTCGAGGCGCCGATCCCGATGTTTGTGTTGAGCGTGCCGCGCGTTCTCCATTAGTTCCTGCATGTCGCTGAAAACAAGCTACCGCTTCATCGCGCCGTTCTACGACGCCTTTCTCGAACGCGCCTCGGCTGGCGCGCGGCAGCGCAGCCTGGCCAGGCTGGCGCAGCAGCAAGAGCAGCGCGTGCTGATCGGCGGCGCGGGCACCGGGCTGGATTTCCCGTTCCTGCCGCAGCAGCACGACTATGTCGCGCTCGACCTGACCGCCGCAATGCTGGGGCGTTCGCTAGAGCGGGTGCAAGGTTTGCACATGGAATTGATCCAGGGCGACAGCATGGCGCTGCCGTTCGCCGATGCCGGTTTCGACACGGTGGTGTTGCACCTGATCACCGCGGTGGTGCCGCAGCCGCAGCGCTGCCTGGCGGAAGCGGCGCGCGTGCTGAAGCCGGGCGGACGCATCCTGCTGTTCGACAAGTTTTTGCGGCGTGGCCAGCAGGCCTGGCTGCGCCGCGCGGCCAGCCCGCTGGTGGCGCAACTGGCAACACGGCTGGACGTGGTATTCGAGGACGTGCTGGAGCAGGTGCCGCAGTTGCGCAAGCTATCGGACGAGCCGGCGCTGGCCGGCGGCTGGTTCCGGCTGATTGAATTACAGAAGGAATGATGATGTCTTGGGCAAGCAGAAAATGGCTGGTAATGGTGTTGGGCATGGTGCTGGCGGCGTGTACGACGACCGTGCCGCCGCCGGTCGTGGTGCCGCCGACCCCGGCATTCGCGGTGAGCAAGTGGGAAATGCTGCCGGACTGGCAGTCGCTCGATATCGCGCTGTCATGGCCGGCTTTTCTCGAAAGCTGCGATGCGCTGAAGAACAAGCCGCACTGGCAGGATATCTGCACCGCCGCCGCGCAGGTAGCACCGGGCGACAGCGCAGCGCAGCGCGCGTTCTACGAGCAGTGGTTCGTGCCTTACCAGGTGTACAACCCGGACGGCAGTGACCAGGGGCTGATCACCGGCTACTACGAACCCATGCTGCACGGCAGCCGCGTCAAGACCAGGCGTTACCGCTATCCGCTGTACGGCGAACCGGACGATCTGCTCACCATAGACCTGAGCGATGTCTATCCGCAACTCAAGGGCATGCGGCTGCGCGGGCGGCTGGAAGGCAAGCGCGTGGTGCCTTATTACGACCGCGCCGGAATCGATGCCCGGCCCAAGTCGCTGAAGGCCCATGTGCTGTTCTGGGTGGACAACCCGGTTGACCTGTTCTTCCTGCAGGTGCAAGGCTCGGGGCGCATCGCGCTGCCGGACGGCACGCAGGTCAGGGTCGGTTATGCCAACCAGAACGGCTATCCCTACGTCTCCATCGGCCGCAAGCTGGTCGAGATGGGCGAGATGACGCTGGACCAGGCTTCCATGCAGAGCATCAAGGACTGGGCCGAAAAGAATCCGGACGAGCTGCCCGCGCTGCTCGAACAGAATCCCAGCTACGTGTTCTTTCGCGTGTTGCCGGACGGCCTGGACGGGCCGGTCGGCGCACTGGGCGTGCCGCTCACCGGCGCATACAGCCTGGCCGTGGACAGAAGCATCGTGCCGCTGGGGACGCCGGTATTCCTCGCCACCACCGAACCCGACAGCAACGTCCCGCTCAACCGGCTGATGCTGGCGCAGGACACCGGTGGCGCGATCAAGGGCCCGGTGCGCGCAGACTTCTTCTGGGGTTCCGGCGACCAGGCCGGCGAGGAAGCCGGGCGCATGAAACAGATGGGCAAGATGTGGGTGCTGTTTCCCAAGGGCGCCGAGCCGGCATTGAATTAATCACCAGCCAGCGCTGCACGCTAATCGTTGTGCGCACGCAGCATGCGATAAGCCGACAACTTGACGAAATCGTTGGCCAGCAGCCAGGCAAGGGCATATGCCCATATCCAGAGCGCGTGCTCCCAGCCGATGGGGGTGACCAGAAAGCCGTAAACCACGATCAGCGTTCCCGCCACGGCCGACCAGAAGCTGGCATGCACCAGGATGGGCGCCGGGAACGGGCGCTTCCAGAACCAGTCGTCGGTGCGCGTGAGGAAGATGGTGGCGTGCCCGGCCACCAGCAGTTTCAGGAAGATCATCGACTGGATCATCTCCTTGGAAAAACCCATGCGCATCAATATGTAGAACAGGCCGAACGAGGCGACCACACCAATCAGCCCGAGCAGCGTGGATACGGTCAGTAGCTCCTGCATGCTCCACCTGACCGGCTCCTTCTGCACCCGTGTCCGGTCATAAGCGATGGACAGGATCGGCAGGTCGTTGAGCAGCGCCAGCAGGATGATCATCAACGCCGTCACCGGATAGAAATTGAACAGCACGATACTCAGCGTCATGAAGATGATCACGCGCACCGTCTCGGCGATACGATAAACGGAGTAGCTCTTCATCCGCTCGAAGGTGATGCGCGCTTCCTTCACGGCGTCGTTGATCACACCGAGACCCGGCGCGGTCAGGATGATATCGGCGGCGGCACGTGCCGCATCGGTGGCATTGGAAACCGCAATGCCGCAGTCCGCGCGCTTGAGCGCGGGCGCATCATTGACACCATCACCGGTCATCGCCACGATGTGGCCGCCTTTCTGCAGGGTGTCGACGATGCGGAACTTGTCCTCAGGCACCACCTCGGAAAAGATGGTGACCTGCTCGATCATCTCGACGATCGCCGACTCGTGGGTATGGATGAACTCGTGTTCCAGCAGGCTGGTGTCGTACAGCGTGGCGACGGTGGACATCACCTCTTTCGCAAAACTTGCCGCATCGCCCTGCGACACTTCCGGCTTGAGCCGGCGGTAGATGGCCGCGGACAACACTTCCGCCAGCGCCAGCAGTTCGTTGCTGGCACTGCCCGATAGCTGCGACGAGCGCAGCGCATGCTGCGGCAGGCCGAGGATGGAGCCGATCTCGCGCGCGATCGCCATGTTGTCGCCGGTGACCATCTTCACCTTGACGCCGTGATCGACCAGGTCAGCAATCACCGCGCGCGAATCTTCGCGCGGCGGGTCATACAGCGGAATCAGCCCGACCAGCGAAAACTTGCCTTCCGCCTCGCGCCCCACGGCCAGCGTGCGGTAGCCCTTGGCCGCCAGCAGGTCAACCATCTTGTGGATGTTCTGCGCGCTGTCGTCATCCAGCCTGGCCATCTCGATCAGCACCTGCGGCGCACCCTTGATCACCTTGAATTTCTGCTCTCCCTGCTCGACTTCCGCCTCGGTGCGCTTGAGCACCGGATCGAAGGGTACGAAGGAAGTCTGGCTCCAGTTCTTCCAGTCGAGATCCGGAAAATGTTCGTCGATATAGTGGAACACCGGCATTTCGATCGGGTCGCGATTTTCCAGCCTGGAGGCCAGCGCTGCCGTCAGGAACAGGGCGCGTTCGTCGAAGCCGTCGAACACCACGGGTTCCGCGACCTGCATCTCGTTCATGGTCAGGGTGCCCGTCTTGTCCGAACAGAATACGTCCACCCCGGCCAGTTCCTCGATCGCCGTCAATCTGGAAACGATGGCCTGGCGCCGCGCCAGGTTGACCGCCCCGACCGCCATGGTGACCGACAGCACCGCCGGCAGCGCCACCGGAATCGCGGCCACGGTCAGCACCAGCGAGAAGCGTGCAATCTCAAGGAACGGCTGATGACGGAACAGCGCCACCATGATGATCACGGTGATCAGCGCGACGGTGATCAGGATCAGGAAGTTGCCGATGCGGATCACCATCTTCTGGAAGTGGCTGCGCTCTTCCAGGCTGGCCTTGGCCACCAGCGATACCACGGTCTGGAAATTGGTGTTGCTGCCGGTGTTGACCACCACCGCAAGCATCTCGCCCTGCTTCACAATGGTGTTGGCGTAAGCCAGCTCTCCGTCTTTCTTGCTGACCGGCAGCGACTCGCCGGTAAGCGCGGACTGGTCGATCAACAGGTAGTCGCCCTGCATCAGTTGCACGTCGGCCGGCACGATGTTGCCGATGCGCAGCTTGACGATGTCGCCGGGTACCAGTTCGCGCGCGGGAATGCTGTGGAAACTGCTGTCGCGCAGCACGATCACTTCGTTGGCGAGGCGTTGCTTGAGTGCCTTCAGCGCGTTGAGCGCGCGATGTTCCTGGAAGAAGTCGAGGCCGGCATTGACCAGCAACAGCACCGTGATGATGGCGAAGTCTTCCCACTTCTGCACCGCTGCGGAAAGAATCGCCGCAACCTCGATCATCCACGGGATCGGCCCCCAGAACCTGCGGAACACGCGGTGCCAGAGCGGCTCTTCCTTTTCCGAGATTTCGTTATAGCCGAACTGCGCAAGCCGTCTGGAAACTTCCTGCCCGCTCAGGCCATGTTCCGCCTTCACTTCAAGCTGCGCCAGCGTTTCTGTTACCTGCAAGCGGGCGTAGTCGTCTGTTTTTCCCGTATGATCCATGTCTGCTCATCTCCCGAAGATGTTGCAATGACACGTCTGCCGCAATCCGTGGCAGAGACATTATCCCGTTATGTCATCGTGGTTACCGTCTGATTGAGCCTGCTGGCGCCGTTAAGTTCCTGCGATCTGCAAGTTTCAGTCATACACCAACCGAACCGCCTGGTCGCCGAGCCTGGCGCGCAATCCGCCCAACAGGTCATCGTGCAGCGATACGCGCCAGTCATCGCCCAGTGGCAGTTGTGCACAACCGAGATGGTTGCGGTAATCGATCACTACCTGGCACTTGCCGCCGCAATGCGGCTTGAACATTTCTTTCAATTGCGTCACCCGCACCCGGTTCTGCTCGCCCACCAGCAATTCCAGCCGCCTGGCGAAGGTCGAACGCGCAGAAGGGAAATCGAACAGTTCATCCGCAGTAATGCGCATGTTGCCGGAATAATCATCGAGACTGACCTTGCCGCGCACCACCAGCAACTCATCCTCGCGTATCCACGGACGGCTGGCCTCAAAGATTTCGTTGAATACCGTCATCTCGACCTGCGCACTGCCATCGTCCAGCGTGACTACGCCCATGCGGCCGCGTCGCGTCTGCTGGATACGGATGCCGGACACCATGCCCGCCAGCACCAGCGAAATGCCTCCACCGCGCCGTCCGTTTCCGCCGTTGCCATTGCTTCCCTGGCCCACAAGCTGCGGCGAAAGCTCGGCAAGCTTGTATTTGACGAAATGCCCAAGTTCTTCCGCATATTCGTGATAGGGGTGCCCGCTGAGGTAAAAGCCCAGCGCCTGCTTCTCGTTCTGCAATTGCTCGCGCGTGCCCCAGCGCGCCACCTCGGCCAGGTCCAGCGGCATCGCCTGCGCCTCATCGTCGCCAAACAGGCTGACCTGGTTGGCGGCGCGCGCCTGCTGTTCGGCACTGCCCAGCGCAACATCCAGCGAAGCCAGCAGTTGATGGCGGTGATCGTTGATGGCATCGAACGCCCCGCTCCTGATCAGCGCCTCGACCGCCCGGCGGTTGACGATGCGGTTGTCGACGCGATGGCAGAAATCGAACAGGTCCTTGAACGGCCCGTCCGCCTCGCGCACCGCCACGATGTTCCCGACCGCAGATTCGCCCGTGCCCTTGATCGCGCCCAGGCCGTAGGAAATGGTTTTTTCGTCGACCGGTGCGAAGCGGTAACCGGATGAATTGACGTCCGGCGGCAGGATGGTCACGCCCTGCTGCAGCGTGTCCTGGTAGAAGAAGCTGACCTTGTCGGTGTTGTCCATTTCCGAGGACAGCGTGGCCGCCATGAACGCGGCCGGATGATGGCACTTGAGGTAGGCGGTCTGGTAGGCGACCAGCGAATAGGCGGCGGCATGCGATTTGTTGAAACCGTAGCCGGCGAATTTCTCCATGGTGTCGAA
>CAZMSI010000131.1:0-5720 GCA_964568895.1 uncultured Sideroxydans sp.
GTCGGCCATTCAATCTGAGCCTGCTCGGTGCGCTCGATGCACTGGCCAACCGCGGTTACACCGACGGCTTCTACGAGCGCCACCACACGCACGAACAGCAGAATTACATGCGCGGCCATTCCGAAAGCACGCGCCAGCAATACGTTGGCGACATCGTGTCATGCGCCAACGGCATGGCCGAGATCGACGTAAAGAACAAGTTCCAGGTCGGCGACCGGCTGGAAATCATCCACCCCTCCGGCAACCGCATTGTCGAGCTGAGCGAGATGCAAAGCCTGGAAGGCGAAGCGCTCAATGTCGCGCCGGGCAGCGGGCATCATGTGCGGATTCCGCTGCAGGGCGAGATGGCGAAGGGCATGATAGCCAGATTTGTCTGACATGATTTTCTCCGCGCTTTCACAATCCTCGCGTTTCGTTTCACTGCATCCGTTGTTCCAGCAGGCGTTTGACTACATCCACGACACTGACCTGAACGCGCTCGCGCCGGGGCGTTATCCGATTGTCGGCGATGACTTGTTCGCGATCGTCGAGCAGGTGCCGGGCAAGACCAGGGAGATGGCGAAGCTGGAAGTACACCGCCGTTACATCGACATCCAACTGGTGCTCGACGGCGACGAGCAAATGGGCTGGAAGCCACTGGCGGATTGCCTGAACCCGGTGAGCGAGCACAGCGAGGAGAAGGACATCCGCTTCTTCCACGATGCGCCCGCGTCGTGGGTGGCGGTGCCGCCGGATCACTTCTGTATTTTCTTCCCCGAGGATGCGCATGCGCCGCTGGTCGGCAGCGGCCAGATCAGGAAGGTGATCTTCAAGGTGGCAGTTCAGCCAACCTGATATTCCGGTTTCAGTTCGAAGGCGGAATCAGCCGTTGGCGCCGAACATCATGCGCTTTGCGACAAACTTCTTTGCGAACGGCAGGCAGTCCAGTACCGACAGCGATGCCGCGCGTCCGCTGCTGAGCAACGGCAGGTCGTTGGAGAACATCCGCACCAGACCATCGGTAAAGCGGATGCCGGCGTTGCGGTCGAGGCGGCGCGACTTCCTGTAATCGGCCAGCATCGCTTCCGCACCCAGCGCATCGGGTGTGCAATTCAGAATCACCTGCGCCAGTTCCCACGCATCGCGCACCCCCATATTGAAGCCCTGCCCCGCCACCGGATGCAGCGTCTGTGCGGCGTTGCCGAGCAGCACGGTGTGCGGCAGCGTGGTGTCCGGTGCGCGGCGCAGCCGCAGCGGGAAGCAACTGCGTTTGCCAACACCGGTGAAGTTGCCGACGCGGTCGCCGAAGTGTGCGTGCAGTTGCGCGAGAAAGGTCGCATCGTCCCATTGCAGCATCTGCTGCGCCTGCTCGTGGTCGGCGGTCCACACCAGTTCGTAGCCGTCCATGTAAGGCAGCAGCGCGACCGGACCCTGCGACGTGAAGCGTTCGAACGCGGTATCCGGTTTGGGATATTGGCAGGTGATATGGGTGATCACTGCGCTCTGGCCATATTCGGTGACCTTGAACGGATGACTGGCTTCGAGCAGTTTGCCGCCGTCGGCCACTACCGCGAGGCGCGCGGTGAGTATGTGATCCGTGCCGCCGTGCTGGTAGCTGATATGCGCTCCGTTTGCCTCGCTCTGCAACTGGGTGACGGCGGCGGCGGTCAGGTAGGTAATGTCGCTGGCCTGTAATGCCTGTTGCAGTGCGTGGTGCAATGCCGGGTAAGGCAGCACGTAGCCGAGCTCCGACACGTCGAGCTCGGACGCGCACAACACGGCGCGACCCAGCGCACCTTTCTGCGAGACATGGATGGTGCGAATGCCTGAAACCTGTTCGATGTCCTGCCATACGCCGAGCCGATCCAGTAGCAGCCGGCTGCCGTAGGACAGCGCCAGTGCGCGCGGATCGCTGGCAGCGCCTTCGGGGGAGCGCGCCTCCAGTACGTGCACGGTGAGGCCGCTGCCACGCAGTGCAAGCGCCAGGGCAAGGCCGACGGGGCCGCCGCCGATGATGACGATGTCGCATTGATCGTTCATGAGCGCATTACCTCCTCTATTTCCAGCACGCTTTTCGGCACGGCCGCGGTCAGTACCTCGCAACCGTCCGCAGTGATGGCGACGTCGTCCTCGATACGGATACCGATGTTCCACAGTTCGCGCGGCACGTCGTCGGCTGCGCGGATGTAGCAGCCGGGTTCCACGGTCAGCGTCATGCCGGGCTGCAAATCGCGCCATTGATCATTTATTTTATAGCTGCCCACGTCGTGTACGTCCATGCCCAGCCAGTGGCCGGTGCGGTGCATGTAGAAGCGCTTGTAGGCTTCGCTTTCCAGCACGCTGTCGACACTGCCGCGGCATAGCTTGAGATCAATCAGCCCTTGAACCATTATGCGTAAAGCGGCATCGTGCGGATCGTTCCAGTGGTTGCCGGGCTTGGCCGCGGCAATGGCGGCGATCTGTGCAGCTAGCACCATTTCGTAGACGTCCTTCTGCGCAGGGCTGAACCGGCCGTTGACAGGGAAGGTGCGCGTTATGTCGGCGGCGTAGCCGTCCATCTCGCAGGCCGCGTCGATCAGCAACAGGTCGCCATCATTGAGCACGGCATTGTTGTCTATGTAATGCAACACGCAGGCATTGGCACCGCCCGCGACGATGGGCGTGTAGGCCGGTGCTTGCGCGCCGTGGCGGCGGAATTCGTGCAGCAGCTCGGCTTCGACCTGATATTCCATCATGCCGGGCCGGGTGGTGCGCATGGCGCGTACCTGGGCGGCGGCGGAGATTTCCGCGGCACGGCGCATGGTGGCGAGTTCATGTTCATCCTTGATCACGCGCATCTCGTCGAGCAACGCCCGTACATCGGCAATTTCATTGGGAGCACTGACGCCGCTGCGCACTTTCTCCTGTACCCGGCCGCGTAGCCGGACGATGCGCTCATCCCAGGCACTGTCCGCACCAAGCGGATAGAACAGCGAGGGCTGGTTGCCCATCAGTTCGACCAGTTTGTCGTCGAGTTGCTCGATGGAATGGGCCGCGTCAAAGCCGAATTTTTCGCACGCAGCTTCCGGGCCGTAGCGAAAACCATCCCAGATTTCGCGTTCCGGATTTTTATCGCGGCAGAACAGGATGGACTGCGGCTGGTCTCCAGCGATCAGTACCACTACTGCTTCCGGCTCGGTGAAACCGCTGAGGTAATGAAAATGGCTGCCAAAACGGTAAGGGAAATGCGCATCGCCGTTGCGCACCATTTCCGGCGCGGTGGGAATGACGGCGATACCGCGCTGCATCTGTTTGATGAGGCAGTTACGGCGTGCAGAAAACGGTGTGGTGTCCATTATTCTTTAAGCTGGTTGTTGGTGGTTGCGCAGGGCGTGGTCAAGTGCTTCTAACTGGGCCGGAGTGCCAATATTGTCCCATAAGCCGCTGTAGCGGGCACCCTTGATTCTTCCCGCCGCAATTGCTTTCCGGAACAGGGGCAGCATGGGGAATTTTGTTCCCGGTTCCACTTCGACGAAAAAGTCGGGATGGAACAAGCCAAGGTTGGAATAGGTGAGCCGGGTTCTGCCATCCAGATGCAGTTTGTCGCCTACAAGGCTAAAGTCTCCGCGCGCATGCCAATCGGGATTGTCCACCATCCACAGGTAGGCCAGCGTTCCATCGTTAAGCTCTGCCGCCTGCTTGACCAGCATGCGGTAATCGCATTCGACATAAATATCAGCACTAATCACCAGAAATGGTTCATGCCCCAACAACGGTAGCGCATTAACCACGCCGCCGGCAGTTTCCAGCGCAGGATTTTCCGGCGAGTAGCGGATGTTGGCTCCGAACTGGCTGCCATTGCCCAGCGCGGTTTCGATCTGCGCGCCGAGGTGAGCGTGGTTGATGACCAGTTCAGTGATGCCGGCGCGTACCAAGCGTTCGATTTGCCACACGATCAGCGGTTTCCCGTCCACCGGCAGCAGGGCTTTGGGTGTATGGTCGGTAAGCGGGCGCATGCGTTCGCCGCGGCCGGCGGCCAGGATCATCGCCTTCATCAGAAGGTATACCCTTCGTGGATGGCCTCGGGATGCAATTCTTCCAGCAAGACCTGCAGCGGCTTGAGATCGATGTAACGCGTGCATGCCTTGTACAGATACTCGAACACCAGCGGCATGTCCTTGATATAACCTTCTTTGCCGTCACGGTGATACAGCCGCGCGAAAATGCCCAGCACCTTGAGGTGGCGTTGCACGCCCATCCATTCGTAGTTGCGGTAGAACTCGCCGAAGTCGTGATGTACCGGTAATTCGGCGCTACGCGCTTTTTCCCAATAGCGGATCAGCCAGTCCATCACCTGCTCTTCGTCCCACTTGATGTAGGCGTCCTTGAACAGCGAGACGAGGTCGTAGGTGATCGGACCGTACACTGCGTCCTGGAAGTCGAGGATGCCGGGATTCGGCTCAACGGCCACGACACGTTCCTCGCGCAGCGAGCCGTTTGCGGGAGTGGCCGTTTGGCCGATCCTCCCGCACCCAGGGGTTTCGCCCCACCGTGTCGGATCGACCAACATCAGGTTGCGCGAATGGTAATCGCGGTGTACGTAAACGCGTGGCTGTGCCAGGTTGTTGTCGAGGATGCGCCGGAACACTTTTTTCAGCGCTTCCTGCTGTTTCTCGCTCAGTGTGGTACCCAGGTGTTTGGCGATGTACCATTCCGGAAACAGGTTCAGCTCGCGCTGCAGCAGGGCTTCGTCGTAGGACGGCAGTTCGTTTTCGCGGCTGGCGAGCTGGATCAGCAGCAGCGCATCGGTGGCCGCGCCGTACAGCTCGTGCGCATTGTCCGGCGTTAAGGCCTGCTGATAAGTGGTGTTGCCGAGGTCGGACAACAGCAGGAAGCCCTGCCCCAGGTTTTGCGCGTAGACGTGCGGTACGTGGGTGCCGGCATCCTCGAACAGCTTGGCGATGTGCAGGAACGGGCGGCAATCTTCGTGCTGTGGTGGGGCATCCATGATCACACGCGTTTTTCCATCCGGGAAAGTTGCGCGGAAGTAGCGGCGAAAGCTGGCGTCAGCCGAAGCAGGGGCAATGTCGAAAGCCTGGCCGGGGAATTGGTGCTGAAGCCACTCGGTAAGTTGTTGTAGGCGCTGCATGGGGTTTCCGGGTAGTTTTAGGCTAGAATAGACAGAATTTTACATCTTAAAAAAATTGCCCGCTGCATCATGCATTTTCGTCTTAAACCCATCGTATTTTCTGCGTTCTGTGCGTTTGCCACGTCTGTTTATGGCGCGGACGAGCCGCCGGTCCTGAATCCTGTTCATACTTCCAGTACGACATCAGGAATACAGCAGACTGCTCCGACGATCGTCAATGCGCGCCAGATTAAGGGCAAGAAGGATAACCAGATCGAAGCAACGGGGAAAGCCGAATTGCGAAATCAGGGGCGGGTAATATTTGCCGACCAGTTGTTGTATATGGAAAACACGCGGGACGTGATTGCCGATGGTTCGGTACGCGTGGAACAGGGCGACGACGTGGTGACCGGCCCGCACTTTGAATTGAATCTGGACAGCAATATTGGCGATATGTTACAGCCCGAATTTTTCCTCGGTGCAAACGATGCGCGCGGGAGTGCGGATACGCTGCACATGGCGGGCAAGGAAAATTACACCCTGCATAATGTCAGTTATACGACCTGCCCGGCAGGCAATGATGACTGGCTGTTGAGGATGTCGGAATTGGATATCGATCGCAGTGCGAACGTTG
>CAZMSI010000132.1:0-5662 GCA_964568895.1 uncultured Sideroxydans sp.
AACTATGAATCCCTGTTTCTGCGAGCTTCCGGAGACTATATATTTCTGGCGGACCAGGATGATGTATGGCTGCCAAACAAGGTCGAGATCATGCTCGAATATCTCCAGAAGGTGGATCTCGTTGTGTGCGATTGCACTGTTGTCGATGGAAAATTGAACGTACTGTACCCTTCCTATTTTGCGCTGCGTCGGTCTGGTCCGGGATTGCTCCGCAATTTGTGGCGCAATAGTTATCTTGGTTGCTGCATTGCGTTCCGGCGTCAATTGCTCAAGCATGCATTGCCATTTCCGCGCCGGTTGCCAATGCATGACTGGTGGCTTGGCTTGATTGCCGAGTCGTTCGGCAAGGTTGCTTTCATCAATCAACAGTTGATTATGTATCGTCGCCATGGCGGCAATGTCACACCTGCGGTAGAGCGTTCGCGGGTGTCATGGATCACGCGCCTGCGCTGGCGAGCGAATCTGGCCGGCGCATTGATTGGCCGCAGGCTCAGGGGCTAGAAATGAAGCATTTCATGGAAGCCGGTCAGAAGACGCCTGATTTTGCTGTCAGGGATCTGGTCGGCGCCCGCGAGGAGGGGGGGCTGCGCGTACGCGGATACTTGAAAAAATCGTTGCCGGACAAGCCGTTGATTACGGTGATAACCGTGGTTTTCAATGGCGCGGCGACCCTTGAATACACCATACGCAGCGTTCTTGAGCAGAGTTACGATAATGTTGAGTACCTCGTCATCGATGGAGGTT
This sequence comes from uncultured Sideroxydans sp., assembly GCA_964568895.1. Taxonomy (GTDB): domain Bacteria; phylum Pseudomonadota; class Gammaproteobacteria; order Burkholderiales; family Gallionellaceae; genus RI-121. Next base: position 745 of record CAZMSI010000132.1, read on the forward strand.
CAACCGACGGTACGCTCGATATTCTGCGCAAATATGACGATCGCATTGATTACTGGCTAAGCCGGGAAGATGCGGGCATCTATGATGCAATGAATAATGGAATCAACCTGTCTGGCGGAAATTATGTGGGCTTGCTCAACGCAGATGATTATTTTGCCGATACGCGCGTATTGGAAAATATTGTCCGTGCATTCCAGCAGCAGGAGACGGATATCGTTTTTTCCTGCCTGCACATAGTTGACCCGGATGACACCACAAAAGTGCTGCGCAGATATCGGCCAGTCCTGTTCCGACCGGCCTTGATGCGTATTGGAGTGGCGCCGCCACACCCGACCTTGTACTGCAAGCGATCGGTGTATGAAAAGGTGGGGCCATACAAGACAGACTATCGGGTGTCGGCCGATTTTGAAATGATGGTCAGGATGTTCGTTATAAAAAGAATTTCCTGGCACTTCCTGGACCAGACAACCGTCAACATGAGGGCTGGCGGCATCAGCAATAGTGGGCTGGCCGGGCAGGTGCACCAGAACATGGAAATTGTCCGGGCCTGTCGGGAAAATGGCGTTTATACCAATATTTTCCTGATATCCCTGAAACTTCCTCTCAGGCTCTTCCAGATGGCCAGCGCATGCCTGCAAAGGGCCGGGCATGAATAAGACCGTGCTGATTACAGGCGCCAGCGGATTCATCGGGCAGGTGCTGTGTGCAGCAATGCTGCGGCAAGGTTGGCATATCAAGGCGGCATCGCGCACTCCGGGGAAGTATCCCGCGGGAATTGATTCCGTAACGACCGGCGAGATAACTGCCCTGACGGACTGGTCGGATGCACTCAGGGATGTCGACGTGGTTATCCATCTGGCGGCACGAGTTCATGTGCTGAGGGAGACATCCGTCGACCCGCTGGGCGAGTTCAAAAAGGTCAACCTTCATGGCACGTCCAATCTGGCGCGGCAGGCCTTTCAAGCGGGAGTGAAGCGGCTGGTTTATGTCAGCTCTGTCGGAGTTAACGGGCCGTCCACGACTGCTGTGCGGCCATACACGGAATTGGATGAACCGAAGCCGCACAATCCCTATGCAATATCCAAGTGGCTGGCGGAACAGGAGCTTCAGGGAATTGCGAACAAATCATCATTCGAGGTCGTGATCGTGCGTCCGCCGCTGGTATACGGCGAGCATGCGCCAGGCAATTTTGCACGCCTGGTCAAACTGCTTGAGCGCGGCATTCCGTTGCCGCTGGCCTCAGTCAAAAACCTGCGCAGCTTGATCTACGTCGGGAATCTGGTCGATGCGCTGATGGTCTGCGCAACCCATCCTGCAGCGGCAGGACAGACTTATCTGGTTAGCGATGGCGAGGATGTGTCAACACCGGGATTGCTGCGACAACTGGCGGATGCCATGGGCCTGCCAGCGCGCCTGTTTCCCTGTCCTCCATCCTTGCTGCATTTAGTGGGCAAATTGACCGGAAGCTCGCGGCAGATGGATCGTCTGCTGGGTTCGCTGCAAGTCGATAGTGCTAAAATACGCCGCGATCTCAACTGGGTACCGCCTTATTCGCTGCAGCAGGGGTTGCAGGCAACAGCGGAGTGGTACCGGAACCAACACACATGACATCACATTATTCGCCGGTGGTTGCTGCGCTGGTTTCCCTTATCCTGACCACTCTGCTGCTGATCAGCAAGACGGGCAAGGGTATACAGGACATTCCCAACGAGCGTTCGCTGCACGATGTGCCCGTTCCGCGCATCGGCGGCGTCGGCCTGATGGCGGGGGTGCTGGCCGGCTGGGCGCTCATGCTCAAATCACTGGCTTGGTGGGTGGTATTGCCGGTAATCATCCTGTTTGCGATTTCTCTGCTTGACGACATGCGCGGCCTGACAGCGCGCATCCGGTTGCTGGTACATGTCATTGCGGCCTTCATCCTGCTGGCAGGTTCCGGCATGTTGCTGCACAATTTCCCGATTGCATTGATCGTACTGCCCGGAGTGGTGTGGATGACCAACCTGTACAACTTCATGGATGGCTCGGACGGACTGGCTGGCGGCATGGCCTTCTGGGGTTTTACCGCATATGGCGTTGCAGCATTGATGCACGGCAACGACATACAGGCCATGCTCAATTTTTCCATAGGTGCGGCGGCGCTGGCCTTTCTGTACAACAATTTTCATCCGGCCAAAGTATTCATGGGAGACGCCGGCTCCATTCCCCTGGGTTTCCTGGCTGCGGCCATGGGGCTGTGGGGATGGCAACAGTCGTTGTGGCCGGCCTGGTTCCCGCTGCTGGTATTTTCGCCGTTTGTGATGGATGCCACCGTGACGCTGATCAAGCGCGCGATCCGTGGAGAAAAGGTATGGCAGGCGCATCGTGAACACTACTATCAGCGACTGGTCCGGATCGGCTGGGGACACTACCGCACCGCGTTGTTCGAGTACGCATTGATGCTTGCCGCGGGCGCATCGGCGATATGGGCGATACACCGCCTGCCACAGATGCCCTGGCCATTATTCCTCGCATGGGGAAGTATTTATGCGGTATTGATGCTGGCACTGGACTGGCGCTGGAAACTGTTTCGACGTGGGCAGCATGGGCAGGCTTAACCCACGCACATCGCTGGCGGTGTTGCATGACCTGACGGCGGCGGCAATTGCCTGGAGCCTGGCTTACCTGCTGCGCTTCAATTTCGAGCTGCCGCCCGGGTTTTCCCATGACATGATGTATACCCTGCTCTGGGTGGTGCCGCTACAGGGCGGGGTATTCTGGTATTTCGGCCTGTATCGCGGGCTATGGCGCTATGCCAGCGTGGCTGATTTGCGGCGGATAGCGCTTGCCGTGTTTGCGTCTGCGGCGCTGGTTCCCTTTGTGCTGTGGATGTTCCAGTTACACGTGGTGGTGCCGCGCTCCGTACTGGTGATCAATCCGGTATTGCTGCTGCTGATGATGGGCGGCAGTCGTTTCATATATCGCATGTGGAGGGAGCAGAGCCTGTACCACGGCACCAAGCTGCATGGCGAGCCGGTACTGATACTGGGTGCCGGCGATGCCGGTGTCGGGCTATCCAAGGAGTTGGCGCGCAGCCCGGACTGGCGGGTCGTCGGATTTCTCGACGACGATCCGGCAAAACAGCGGCGGGTGCTGAACGGCATCCAGGTGCTGGGGCCGCTGGATACGCTCCCACATTGGGCGAATCGCATGGATATCCACCAGGCCATCATTGCCATGCCGTCCGCCTCCCATCAGGTGCGCAAACGCGCCATCGACTTTGCCAACGAAGCCGGAATCAAGGTGTTGACCGTGCCTTCGTTCGACGACCTGCTGAGCGGGCGAATTTCGATATCACAGTTGCGTCCGGTGGAACTGGATGACTTGCTGGGGCGCGACCCGGTGCAATTGGACGAAGCCGGGTTGCATGAACTGCTGAGCGGCAAGGTGGCAATGGTGACCGGGGCGGGTGGCTCCATCGGTTCCGAGCTGTGCCGCCAGATTGCGCGTTTTAATCCGGGCCGCCTGCTGTTGTATGAACGGAATGAGTTCGCGCTCTACACCATGGAGCAGGAATTGCGCGACAGCCTTCCCGACCTGGTCTGCGAATACCTGATTGGCGACGTGCGCGACGATATGCGCCTGGATGAAGTGCTCGGCAGGCACCATCCCGCCGTCATTTTCCATGCTGCCGCCTACAAGCATGTCCCGCTTATGGAAGCGGACAATGCGTGGCAGGCGGTACGCAACAACGTGCTGGGCACCCGGGCGGTGGCTGCGGCTGCGCAACGGCATGGCGTGCAGAAATTCGTGCTGATTTCCACCGACAAGGCGGTAAATCCGGCCAACGTAATGGGTGCGACCAAGCGCATGGCGGAAATGGTATGCCAGTCGCTGCAACGCGAGACGGGTACGCGTTTTGTGATGGTGCGCTTCGGCAACGTGCTGGGCAGCACCGGCAGCGTCATTCCGAAATTCCGCGAACAGATCGCCAAGGGCGGGCCGGTTACCGTCACCCATCCCGAGATCACCCGCTATTTCATGTCAATTCCGGAGGCCGCGCAATTGGTGCTGCAGGCAGGATTGATGGGTGATGGGGGAGAGATTTTTGTGCTGGACATGGGTGAGCCGATCAAGATCACCGACCTTGCGCGCAACATGATCCGCCTGCTCGGTCTGGCCGAGGACGACATCCGCATCGAATTCACGGGCCTGCGTCCGGGCGAGAAGCTGTACGAGGAACTGCTTGCCGGCAGTGAGCATAGCCTGCCCACGCCGCACCCCAAGTTGCGCGTTGCGCGTTCCCGCGAGGCGCCGGTCGGCTGGCTGGAAGAAATGTTGGTCTGGGCCAATGCGCAGCCCGTGCAGGATGTCGCGGAAATGAAGCGTGCACTCGCCCGCTGGGTGCCGGAATACAATTGCACCGGCAAATGAGATAGAGTTGTGTTTTGAGTCGCGCTATATTCGCATTTTGACCATACTGTAACTCGCATGCCAAGATTATCCGTCATCGTCATTACCAGAAACGAGGAGCACAACATTCGCGGCTGCCTTCAATCGGTGAGTTGGGCTGATGAGATCATCGTAGTTGATTCCGGCAGTACGGATAATACGGTCTCCATTGCAAGTGAATTTACTTCGCACGTATACAGCCACGACTGGCCAGGTTTTGGACGGCAAAAAAACCGGGCGCTGGGTTATGCGACAGGCCGCTGGGTGCTATCAATTGATGCCGACGAGCGTGTGACATCCGATCTGCGCAATGAAATCGAGACGGCGCTAGATGGGGCTCATGATCGAACTGCTTTCCGCATGCCCAGGCTGTCCAGCTTTTGCGGCAAATATATGCGCCATTCCGGCTGGTATCCGGATTATGTGACACGCCTTTTTTTGCGTGGCTCAGCCAGGTTTTCCGATGACCTGGTTCATGAAAGTCTGATTG
>CAZMSI010000133.1:0-5639 GCA_964568895.1 uncultured Sideroxydans sp.
GGTTCATCATTCCTTTCCTTTTGCACTGTGCATGGCGTTGGCCACAACGTTATGGGTCAGTTTCGGGGCGAACAGTTCGATGAAGTCGTAGGCGTAGCCGCGCAGGTATTCGTTCTTGCGGATCGCCACGCGCGTGACGCTGGCCTGGAACAGGTTTTCCGCCTCGATCATGCGCAGGTGCTTGTCGCGCTCGGGGATGTAGGCCATGTGCGCGACGATGCCGATGCCCAGCCCCAGCTCGACGTAGGTCTTGATCACGTCGGCGTCGATGGCGCTGAGCACCACGTTGGGTTCCAACCCCCTGGCCTGGAACGCGGCGTTGATCTTGTTGCGGCCGGTGAAGGCGAAGTCGTAGGTGATGATCGGGTACTGTGCGACCTTTTCCAGCGTCAGCTTTTTCTCGGCCAGCAGCGGGTGCTTCGGCGGCGTGATGATGCAGTGGTTCCATTCGTAGCAGGGCAGGGTGACCAGCTCGTCGTACAGCGCCAGACTTTCGGTGGCGATGGCGATGTCGGCCTCGCCTTCCAGAACCTGCTCGGCGATCTGCGTCGGGTTGCCCTGGTGCAGTTCGAGCTTGACCTTGGGATAGCGTTTGATGAACTGCTTCACCACCGGTGGCAGCGCGTAGCGCGCCTGGGTGTGGGTGGTGGCGATGGTCAGCGTGCCGCTGTCCTGGGCGCGGAATTCCTCGCTCACCTGCTTCAGGTTGTTGGTGTCGAGCAGGATGCGCTGCGCGATCTCGAGGATGGCCTTGCCCGGCTCGGTGATGGCGGTGATGCGCTTGCCGTTGCGGATGAAAATCTCGATGCCGAGCTCTTCCTCCAGCAGCTTGATCTGTTTGCTGACGCCGGGCTGCGAGGTATACAGCGCATCCGCAGCGTCGGATATTTTCAGGTTCTGCCGCGCGATCTCCTGCAGATAGCGCAATTGCTGCAAATTCATGCCACTTCTCCTTATAACGACAGGTTATAAAATACTAACATAATACCACTTGGTAACCATATGCCCGTCCGTTACGATGCGCTCCAATTCAGGAGATTGCATGGACTGGCTCTTCACATTTTCAGGTTTTCTGGTCGGCTTCATCGTCGGCGTGACCGGCGTCGGCGGCGGTTCGCTGATGACGCCGCTGCTGGTGCTGGCGTTCGGCGTGGCACCGGCCGTCGCGGTCGGCACCGACCTGCTGTACGCCGCGCTGACCAAGCTGGGCGGCAGCTTCGCGCACGGCCGCAACGGCACGGTGGACTGGAAAGTGGTGCGCCTGCTGGCGATGGGCAGCGTACCGGCCGCCTTGCTCAGCCTGCTGGTGCTGCACGCGCTGGCGCTGGATGCGCAGCACCTGAAGACGCTGATCACCGGCGTACTGAGCGTGGCGCTGGTGCTCACCGCGCTGGCACTGCTGTTCAAACCGCATTTGCAGAAACTCGGCCGCAAGCCAGACGGCGCAGTGCGTGAGCTGCACGCGCATCACCTGACCGGCACCACCATCGCCACCGGCGCTTTGCTCGGTGCGCTGGTCACGCTGTCTTCGGTCGGCGCCGGCGCACTGGGCGTGGTGCTGCTGCTGTTCCTGTATCCGCGCACCGACAGCGCGAAGATCGTCGGCACCGACATCGCGCATGCGGTGCCACTGACGCTGATCGCCGGGCTGGGCCATGCCGCGCTGGGCACGGTGGATTACGGCCTGCTGGGTAGCCTGCTGCTGGGTTCGCTGCCCGGCATCTACCTCGGCAGCCACCTCGGGGTGAAGATTCCGGAGCGCGTGCTGCGCCCGACACTGGCGACGATGCTGATGCTGATCGGCGGCCGTCTGCTGCTGGCGTAAAGATTTTATTTGGGAGACCGCGATGAGCGTGAATACGAAAAATTTGTCCAGCCTGGAAGAGATCGACGCCTTCGAGCAGGCGCTGCAATCCTTTCTCGACGGCCAGGTCGATGCCGACCGTTTTACCGCCACCCGCCTGCAGATGGGCGTGTACGGCCAGCGCCAGGAGGGCGTGAATATGCTGCGCGTGAAGGCGCCGGGCGGACGCGTTACGCCGGAGCAACTGGAAGCGCTGGCCGATGTGGTCGAGACCTATTCGCAGCACGATTACTCCAACATCACCACGCGCCAGTCGATCCAGATCCACTACATCCCGCTGGCACAGACGCCGGACGCGATGCGCCGCCTGGCGCAGGCCGGGCTGACCACGCGCGAGGCGTGTAGCAACACCATCCGCAACGTGACTGCCTGCCCGCTGGCCGGGGTGTGCCCGCGCGAGCACGTTGACGTCGGCAGGCACGTTGACGGCACGACGCTGCATTTCCTGCGCAACCCGCTCAGCCAGCAGATGCCGCGCAAGTTCAAGATCAGTTTTTCCGGCTGCGAATCCGACTGCGCACAATCGCTGCTGCACGACGCGGGCGTGGTGGCAACGGTCAGGGACGGTGTGCACGGCTTCATGGTGAAGGCGGGCGGCGGTCTCGGCCACAAGCCGCGCGAGGCGATCGTGGTCGAGGAATTCATCCCCGAACGCGAGTTGCTGTTCGCTTTGGAGGCGCTGGTCAGCCTGCACAACCGACATTCCAATCGCAAGCTGCGAGCAAAGTCGCGCATCAAGTTCCTGGTCGAGCGCTTCGGCGCCGACGGTTTCCGCGAGCTGTACCGTGAGGAATTCGAGCGCACCCGTAACGCGCTGGCCGACCATTCGTATCCGCAGGGCGTGTGGCGCGAGGCCAGCCAGGTTTCCGCACCGGGACAGGGTGCGCCGCGTGTGCTGTTCCACCAGCATCAGGGAAGCGGCATGACACGGTGCGCGAATGCGGCTGGTGCGGGAATGCCGCTTGATCGCCCCCTCCCGCAATCGGCCGGCTTCGCCGGTAACGTGTCGGGGGCGAGCTTATTTGTTCTTCCCGTTAGCGTGCCGCTGGGCGAGTTGAACGCGGCGCAGTTGCGCGGCATTGCCGCCCTGTTGCGCGAGCAGGGGCTGCAGGAAGTGCACACCACGCAGGACCAGAACCTGGCGATCATGAACGTGCTGCAGGAGAACCTGGACGCGCTGCGCGCCGGACTGGCCGCGCTCGGTTTACGCGAGCCGGAAGTTGGCGACAACGTGGTGGCCTGCCCCGGTACTTCGACCTGCCGCCTCGGCATCACTTCCAGCACCATCGTCGCGCCGAAGCTGTCCGGCGGGATCAAGGACATCAGCATCCGCGTGTCCGGCTGCCACAACGGCTGCGCCCAGCCGGAGACCGGCGATATCGGCATCTACGGTGAGGGCAAGCGTTTGCACGGCAAGCTGGTGCCGCACTACCAGACCTATTTTGGCGGCAGCGGCATGGGCGGCGGCGGGCTCGGCCTGAAGGGGCCGACGGTGCCGGCAGCGCGGGTGAAGCCGGCCATCGAGCGCGTGCAGCAGGCGCATATCGCCAGCGGCGAGGCCAGCTTTTTCGAGTGGGTGCGCAAGCAGGAGGATGGCTACTTCAAGCAATTGCTGGCCGACCTGGTCGAGGTCAGGGCAGAGGACGTGCAGTCAGTGATGCGCGACCACGGCGACGAGAGCGATTTCCGCGTGCTGCAACTGGGCGGCGGCGAGTGCGCCGGCGCAACCCAGGTGCTGATCGGTGCGAACTTCTTCGAGGCCGCGCACGAACGCGATTACCGCACCGCGCTGATGTTCCAGCGCAAGTATGCGGAGGCGGCGCAGTGCAGCGAATCCATCCTGCGCGTGCTCGGCAGTGGCCTGGCACAACTGCTGGGTGGCCTGCGTCAGGACGATCTGGTGCAGCTCGCCGTGCAGTTGCAGCAACTGGCACCGGCGGAGATTGCGCACGGATTCGAACAACTGCTGACCATGCTGAAACATGCATTGCGCGCGGCCGACGACGAGACGCTGACCGCGTTCAACCGTGCGGTGGATGCGTGGACGGTGCGGGTGGCAGTGTTCTGCGCAGAGAAGGACGAAGGACTGGATTTGGCAGAAGCCTTGCCGGAAGGGATAGCGATATGAGCCTGGAACGGAAAATAGAGCAGACGGTTGCGGTGCTGAAGGAGGCAACGCGCGATTACACGCCGGTGGTGTTCGCCAGCAGCCTGGGCGCGGAAGACATGGTGCTGACCGACCTGATTGTGCTGCATCGCCCCGACATCGGCATCTTCAGCCTGGACACCGGGCGCCTGCCGCAGGAGACCTACGAGCTGATGCAGGAAGTGCGCCGCTATTACGACGTGCCGCTGCAGGTGTATTTCCCGGACGGCAAGCTGGTCGAGCAATATATCGCGCAGCACGGGGTCAACGGCTTTTACGACAGCGTGGAGAGCCGCAAGGCCTGCTGCTTCGTGCGCAAGGTGGAGCCGCTGCGCCGCGCATTGAAAGGCAAGGGTGCGTGGCTCACCGGCATGCGTCGCGACCAGGCGGTGACGCGCGGCACGCTGGAAGTGTCGGCTTACGATGCGGACAACGGCCTGCAGAAATTCAACCCGCTGCTGGACTGGAGCATCAACGAGGTGTGGTCCTACATCCGCCAGTACGACGTGCCCTACAACAAGCTGCACGACCAGTTCTATCCGAGCCTGGGTTGCGCGCCATGCACCCGTTCCGTCACGCCCGGCGAGGACGTTCGCGCCGGGAGATGGTGGTGGGAGGATCCTGCAAGCAAGGAGTGCGGCCTGCATGCAAGCGCCAGCGTGGCGCATGGAACCGGCGTGCAGCCGGTGAACTTCCAGCGCAGCAAGGCAGAAGACAAGGCAGAAGACAAGGCAGAACAGAAAGTGCCGGCATAGGCAGCGGAGCGCAGATTATGAAACTGGTAGAGAACAATATTATGAGCAGTCACAGCTTCACCCATCTCGATGCGCTGGAAAGCGAATCGATCCACATCATGCGCGAGGTTGCGGCCGAGTGTAAAAATCCGGCGCTGCTGTTTTCCGGCGGCAAGGATTCGATCGTGATGCTGCGCCTGGCGGAGAAGGCTTTTCGCCCGGCCAGATTTCCGTTCCCGCTGGTGCACATCGACACCGAGCACAACTTCCCGGAAGTGATCGCATTCCGCGACAAGCGTGCGGCGGAACTGGGCGAGCGGCTGATTGTGCGCTCGCTGGAGGATTCGATCAAAAAGGGCAGTATCGTCATCAAGGACGAGAGCAAGCCGCGCAACCCGTACCAGTCGGTGACGCTGCTGGAAACCATCGAGGAGTTCGGTTTCGACGCCTGCATGGGCGGTGCACGCCGCGACGAGGAAAAGGCGCGCGCCAAGGAACGTATCTTTTCGTTCCGCGACGAGTTCGGCCAGTGGGATCCGAAGCACCAGCGCCCCGAGCTGTGGGACATCTACAACACGCGTGTGCATCCAGGCGAGAACATCCGCGTGTTCCCGATTTCCAACTGGACCGAGCTCGATATCTGGCAATACATCGCGCGCGAACAACTGGAAATACCGGACATCTATTACGCGCACGAACGCGAGATCATCCGCCGCAACGGCCAGTTGGCGCCGGTGTCGCACCTGGTGCAGCCGCAGCCGGGCGAGCAGGTAGAGCGCGTGAGCGTACGTTTCCGCACCGTAGGCGACATCACCTGTACCTGCCCGGTGGAGTCGAACGCCAGCAATGCCGCCGAGATCATCGCCGAGACCGCGATCACGCGCATTACCGAGCG
>CAZMSI010000134.1:0-5611 GCA_964568895.1 uncultured Sideroxydans sp.
ACTTTCAGGCGCATGTTCTTGCCGTATTTCGAGGCGGCATCGGATACCTGCTGTGCCAGTTCGCGCGTCGGCGTCAGCACCAGCACGCGCGGCCCCTTGCTGCGCACCTCGGAAGGTTGCGCGAGGCGATGCAGCGCAGGCAGCATGAAGGCGGCGGTCTTGCCGGTGCCGGTCTGGGCAGAAGCCATCAGATCGCGCCCGGCCAATACTTCCGGTATTGCCTGGGCCTGGATCGGCGTCGGCACGGTATAGCCGGAGTCGGCAATGGCCTTCAGGATATTGGGGTGCAGACCCAGCGCTTCGAAATTTGCTGCAGATGCTGCTGCGGATGCTTCGGTAGTCGTGTTTTCAGTAGACAAGTTTGTTCCTTAAAAGTCAAAACGGCGCATGCGCGGCATTGCCGCACATTTCAAGAATTCAGTAGGGGATAAGCTCTACCGGCGCAAATACATCGTCGCTAACCGGTGATTCAAGATGCGCTCCATAATGATTCCGGGAACGCGAAGGGGGTCAGGAAACGATGAACCAACGCTGCACAGATACTGCAGCGAGGCGCGCATTATATGCGGAAGGGCCAGAAAAGCAAGCGAAATCTTGAGTTGGGGATTGTCCATGCCGCCTGGCGCTGGCGCGACACATCAAGGCAAGTAGCTTTCCGCAGACTGATTTTCCCGCTATGTTTGTTCGGAGAATCGTAGCCGCATAATCATGCTGTGCTAGAATGCGCGCCTTTTGAACACAGCAGGTAGTCATCATGTCACGCGACATTCGCAACATCGCCATCATCGCCCACGTCGACCACGGCAAGACCACCCTCGTAGACCAGTTGCTGCGCCAATCCGGCACGTTTCGCGAAAACCAGCAGGTGGACGAGCGGGTAATGGATTCCAATGACCTGGAAAAAGAGCGCGGCATTACCATTCTGGCCAAGAATACCGCTATCGACTATCAGGGCACCCACATCAATATCGTCGATACGCCGGGACATGCCGACTTCGGCGGCGAGGTAGAGCGTGTGCTGGGCATGGTGGACGGGGTAGTGCTACTGGTGGATGCGGTGGAAGGCCCGATGCCGCAGACTCGCTTCGTGACCAAGAAGGCGCTGGCACTGGGTTTGCATCCCATCGTGGTTGTCAACAAGGTGGATCGTCCCGGTGCGCGTCCGGACTGGGTGGTGGACCAAACCTTCGATTTGTTCGACAAGCTGGGTGCGACCGACGAGCAGCTCGACTTCCCGATCATCTATGCTTCCGGCCTGAACGGCTGGGCCTGTCTGGATTTGAAGGATGCGCCGTCCAGTGGCGGTTCGGCGTCCGACATGCGCGTGCTGTTCGAGACGGTGCTCAAACATGTGCCGACGCCGCCCGGCAGTGCCGATGCGCCGTTGCAATTGCAGATCGCAGCATTGGACTACTCGACCTTTACCGGACGCCTTGGGGTCGGTCGCGTGCTGAACGGCCGTATCAAGACCGGCCAGCAAGTCGTGGTGATGAACCATGAAGAACAGGTTGGCTCCGGCCGCATCAACCAGGTGCTGGGGTTCCAGGGCCTGGAGCGCGTGCCGGTGGAAGGCGCCGAAGCAGGCGACATCATCATCATTTCCGGGCTGGATGAAATCGGCATCGGCGTTACCATCTGCGACAAGGACAATCCGGTTGGTCTGCCGGTGCTGGGGGTGGACGAGCCGACGCTGAACATGGACTTCATGGTGAATACTTCGCCGCTGGCCGGCACCGAAGGCAAGTTCGTCACCAGCCGCCAGATTCGCGACCGCCTGACCAAGGAGCTGCTGACCAACGTTGCGTTGCGCGTCGAGGATACCGAAGATGCCGACGTGTTCCGTGTCTCCGGCCGTGGCGAACTGCACCTGACCATCCTGCTGGAAAACATGCGGCGTGAGGGCTTCGAGATGGCCGTGGCCAAGCCGCGCGTGGTGTACAAGGAAATCAACGGCGAGAAGTGCGAGCCGTACGAGAACCTGACCATAGACCTCGAAGACAGCCACCAGGGCGCGATCATGGAGGAAATCGGTCGCCGTCGCGGTGAACTGACCAACATGGAGTCGGACGGCAAGGGCCGCACCCGCCTCGAGTACCACATCCCGGCGCGCGGCCTGATTGGTTTTCAAAGCGACTTCATGACCATGACCCGCGGCAGCGGCCTGATGAGCCACGTGTTCGACGATTACGGCCCGGTCAAGGCCGACCTGCCGGGCCGCCACAACGGCGTGCTGGTCTCGCAGGAGAACGGCGAGGCAGTGGCTTATGCACTGTGGAACCTGGAAGACCGCGGCCGCATGTTCGTCAGCCCTGGCGATAAACTGTACGAAGGCATGATCATCGGTATCCACACCCGCGATAACGACCTTGTGGTGAACCCGATCAAGGGCAAAAAACTCACCAACGTGCGCGCTTCCGGCACCGACGAAGCGGTGCGCCTGACCACGCCGATCAAGCTGACGCTGGAATCCGCGGTGGAATTCATCGATGACGACGAGCTGGTGGAACTCACGCCGAAGAGTATCCGCATCCGCAAGCGCTTCCTCACTGAAAACGAGCGCAAACGCGCAGCGCGAGTTTCGGAGTAGGCTAACCCCGACAGGGGTTAAGCCGCACGGCGGTGGCCGGAACCAAAACGAGTGCAAACGTGCAGCGCCAGTAACAAGAACGACGGGTAACGCAAAAGTGGGGGGCTTAAGCTTCCGTTAATCTTTCACGCCATGGAATCAGTTATGATTTCCACTGTCATATTTGGCGTTAATACGCCTGAACGGAGTGAATGATGTTGCGTTTATCCTGTCTGTTTGCATGGTCATTGTTGTTGTCATTGCCTGCCCTGGCGGCGGAGCAGGGCGACGCATCACCGCCAGCCGTTCCGGCCAAGGCTGCTGGCGTTCCGGTCAAGGTGGCCCCACTCCCGGGAGAGCCATCCGTTTCTATCGTTATACCTGCCGGACCGGATGAAGCTCCGGTCATGAACGCTGCGCCGCAACCTTTGCCGGCAGATGATGGAATGAAGCAGTTGCAGCAGCGGGAAATGGCGCAAAAAAAGATCGGTCTGCTGCGCGCTACGGTCAAAGCGACCACAGTGGAAAAAGGATTTTTCTCCGGCCTGTTTTCATCCTCTTCTGCCAAGCCAATTGATAACGAATTGCTGGCGGAAATGGATCGCTTTATCGAGCAGTTTCCCCAATTACCGAACACTCCTGAGGTGTACCAGCTGAAAGCCCAGGTTCACCAGCGCATCGAGGACTATCGTGCCGCCGCGCTGGACTGGCTGGTATCGCTGGCGGCCTATCCCGATTCGGCATTTGCGTTCGAGGCGCGCGATGGCCTGCAGCAACTTGCGAACGACCCGTTGAAGAAACAGGCGAAGACCTTGCAGGCAATGCGGGAAAAACTGAATACGCTCAATGGCGGGCGCGAACAGCGAGTGGCCGACCTGCTGGCTTTTATGGGTACGCTGCAGGACAAGGATTTTGCCGCGCCGATCGCCGCCGAATGCAATGCCTTCCTGATGCGCAACCGCGATTATCCACAACAGGATCGTATCGTGGATGCGCTGGCGCACCAGAAGATGCTGTTAGACGACCAGTCGGCACTCTATTATTTCAACGAACTGATGGCACTTTATCCGGACAGCCCGCTACGCGCGGACGGCCTGCTGTCGATCGGCAACATACAGCGCAACGGGCTGAAGCACTACGAGGAAGCTGTGCTCAGTTTCAAGGCGGTGATCGCGAAATATCCGGACAGCAACGAAGCAAAACAGGCGTATGAAGCGCTGGCGAATACATACGACCAGGATATGCACGACTACAGCAGCGCGCTGAAGACCTATGATGCGATCGTGGCGCGCTACAAGGATGATCCACTGGTATTGCGCAGCTTGCAGGCGGAGGCATTGATCTACCAGAACAAGACCAGTCAACCCCAGGAGGCGATCGCCACCTACCTTAAACTGGCCGACACCTTCAGTGGCAAGGATGGACTGGCGGCGTTGTTGCAGGCAGAAAAGCTGGCGCGCTATAGCGTCGGCGACTGGCAGCTGTCGATTGCGATCAACCAGCGCGTCATCGACGGCTATCCCGACGATGGTGAGGCAGCCAAGGCGCTGTATGCCAACGCCAGCATCTATGACACGAACCTGAAAGACAGGGATCAGGCGCTCAAGCTATACCAGCAATTCGTCAGCCGCTATCCGGGCCACGATCTTGCCACTCAGGCGCAGCAGCGTATCAAGGCATTGCAGCAGCAGGCACAGCAGCAGAAGCTGAAATAAACGCTGCCGCTCAGCCCGGACACTGATTGATCTCGATGGTCGCGTGCACGATTTCCTCGTGTACCGCGAGCCATGCCCGCACCTGGTCGGCAGTGAGTTCCCGGTCATGGGTGACCATGCTGATCACGCAGGCGTAGGCATTCTGTCCGACGCGCCAGACATGCAGGTCGGCGATGCGGTTTTCCCTCTCCCGGTGTTCATCCTCGATTACTTCACGGATTTCTTCCGCCAGCGGATGATCCATTTCCCGGTCCAGCAACACTTTGCCGGTATCGCGCAACAGGTTCTTCGCCCATACGGCAACCACGATGGCACCGGCAATGCCCATCACCGGATCCAGCCATGACCAGCCGTACAGCCAGCCGCCAGCCAGTGCAACGATCGCCATCACCGAAGTGGCAGCATCGGCCAGTACGTGGACATAGGCCGATTTCAGGTTCAGGTCGTGGTGATGGTCGTGATCTTCATGCGCGTGGCCATTGTGGTGTTCGTGCGCGCGGCCGAGGATCAATGCACAGACGACGTTGACCAGCAGGCCCACGGCGGCAACGACCATCGCTTCCTGGTAATGGATCGGCTGCGGCGCGAACAGGCGCGTGACGGATTCCCATACCATCAGCGCAACGATGCCCAGCAGGAAAACCGCGCTGGCAAAGCCGCCCAGCACTTCTATTTTCCAGGTGCCGAATGTAAAACGCGGGTCATGGGCGTAGCGGCGCGCTGCGGCATAGGCAAAGGCGGAGAGGCCGATGGCCACCGCGTGCGAACTCATGTGCCAGCCGTCGGCCAGCAGCGCCATCGAGTTGAACCACCAGCCGGCGAAAATCTCCACCACCATCATCACGGCAGTGATCCACATCACCGCGCGGGTGCCGCGTTCGGCGGCGCGGTTGCCCTCGTCGAATACGTGGACGTGCGTCCAGGGAGACAGATCGTGACTATGCATACAGCTATTTTATCCGAACAATGTGCTCAACTTTTCCAAATCGGGCTGCTGCACCACTCCCTTTTCCGTGATCAGCGCAGTCACCAGTTCGGCCGGCGTCACGTCGAAGGCGGGGTTGCGCACCTGCACACCCTCGGCGGCCCACTGGCAGTCGCGGAAGCCTGTCACCTCATTGGGTGAACGTTCCTCGATGGGAATCTCTGCGCCGCTGGTAATATTCATGTCGATGGTGGAAAGCGGGCAGGCCACGTAGAACGGGATGCTGTGGGCGTGGGCCAGCACCGCGACCATATAGGTGCCGATCTTGTTCGCCACGTCGCCGTTGGCAGCCACGCGGTCGGTGCCGACCACCACCGCATCGACTTCGCCGGTCGCCATCATGAA
>CAZMSI010000135.1:0-5562 GCA_964568895.1 uncultured Sideroxydans sp.
TATGAACAGGCGATCCGGT
This sequence comes from uncultured Sideroxydans sp., assembly GCA_964568895.1. GTDB lineage: Bacteria > Pseudomonadota > Gammaproteobacteria > Burkholderiales > Gallionellaceae > RI-121. The sequence continues at coordinate 20 of CAZMSI010000135.1, forward strand.
TGCAGCCGGACTATGCCGAAGCTCATAACAACAAGGGAGCGGTATTGGAAAAGCTTGAGCGCTTTGACGAAGCGCTGCAAAGCTATGACGAGGCAATCCGGTTGCAGCCGGACTATGCCGAAGCCCATTTCAACAAAGCCATCGCCCTGCAGGAACTCGGACGTTTTGACGAAGCGCAGCAAAGCTATGCGCAGGCGATCCGGCTCCGGCCGGACTATGCGGATGCTTATTTAAATATGTCAATCCTGAAATTGCGCATGGGTGATTTCGAGGCGGGCTGGAAGCTTTACGAGTGGCGGTGGCGGGGAGATGCACAAAAAGGATTGCAGCGCATCTACCCGCAACCGCTGTGGCTGGGCGAAGAGCCCATCGCGGGCAAGACGATTTTCGTATATGCGGAACAGGGCCTGGGCGATGCCATCCAGATGTGCCGCTACCTGCCCATGATCGAAAAACTGGGCGCAAGGATCATATTCGAAACACCTGCCTCGCTCATACCGCTACTATCCACCCTGGATTGCGATTGCACGCTAGTCGAGCGCGGCCAGCAACCGCCTCCATTCGATGTGTACTGCCCGATCATGAGTCTGCCCCTTGCGTTCAAGACCACCTTGCAATCGATACCCTCGGAAGTCCCCTACCTGCATGCCGATCCGCACAAGAGAGCCACCTGGAAACAGAGGCTGGGCGAGAAAGGAAGGCTGCGGGCTGGTCTGGTCTGGTCGGGGTCTACAATTCATACCAATGACCGCAATCGCAGTGTCAGCCTGGGAGTGTTCAATTCATTGCTGGAATTGCCGGTTGAATTTCATTCCCTGCAAAAGGAATACCGGGAACAGGACAGCATCTTGCTGGGCGGGCTGGCCAAGCTGAAAGACCATCAACAGGAACTTGCCGATTTTGCGGACACGGCAGCGCTGATATCTGAAATGGACCTGGTGATCTCTGTCGATACCTCGGTTGCCCACCTTGCCGGTGCACTGGGGAAGGAAGTGTGGATCCTTCTGCCGTTCACGGCCGATTATCGCTGGCTGCTGGATAGAATGGATTCCCCTTGGTATCCTACGGCCACATTGTTCCGGCAACCTGCAAGGGGAGATTGGGTGGGCGTGATCGATCAGGTCAGAGAGCGGCTGGAAGGGATGGCGGATTAAGTATCATTATCTCCAGTTTGAATCGGGTTGTGACTGCTACGCCTGATTTTGATCGTTATCCAGCCCCAGATCCTGAATTTTTCGTGTCAGCGTATTACGACCCATCCCCAGCAGCGAAGCGGCCTCGATGCGGCGTCCGCCGGTGTGTTGCAGTGCCTGGGTAATCAGGGTGCTTTCGAACTGCTTGGTGAGTGTTTCCAGAATATGCTGGTCGCCACGCTGCAGGGCAAGCGTAACCTGTTGCGCCAGCAATGCGCGCCAATCGCCCGTGGCAGGCGCGGCGGCCGAACCGGCTTCACGCCACTCCGGTGGCAGGTCGGCGGTTTCCACCTGCTGCGAAGGTGTCATCACCGTGAGCCAGTGGCACAGGTTTTCCAGTTGTCGCACGTTGCCCGGAAAGTCTTGCGCCATCAGGAACTGGACAGTGGCTTCACTCAAGGTCTTCTGTTCCACCCCGAGTTCGCGCGCACTTTTCTGCAGGAAGTATTTTGCCAGCAGCGGGATATCTTCGCGGCGCTCGCGCAGCGGCGGCAGGCGCAGCCTGATGACATTGAGGCGGTGAAACAGATCTTCGCGGAACAAGCCCTGTTTTACGCGTTCATTGAGGTTCTGATGTGTGGCGGCAATGATGCGCACGCTGGCCTTGATCGGCTGGTGACCGCCAACGCGGTAATAATTGCCGTCAGACAGCACACGCAACAACCGGGTCTGCAGCTCGGCGGGCATGTCGCCGATTTCGTCCAGAAACAGTGTACCGCCTTCGGCCTGTTCGAAGCGCCCGCGTCGGGTGGATGTGGCGCCGGTAAACGCGCCGCGCTCGTGGCCGAACAGTTCCGATTCCAGCAAATCCTTGGGGATGGCGGCGGTATTGATCGCAACAAAGGGCTTGTCGGCACGCGGGCTGTGTCGATGCAATGCACGCGCCACCAACTCCTTGCCGGTGCCGGATTCGCCATTGATCAGTACCGTGGCATGGCTCTGGCTCAGCCGCCCGATGGCGCGAAACACCTCCTGCATGGACGGTGCCTGGCCGAGCATGTCCGGGGCTTCCGGAGGTTCTTCGGCTTGCGCATTTTTGCGCTGGTTCTGTTCCAGCGCGCGGCGGATCAATTCGACGGCATGGTTCACATCGAACGGCTTGGGCAGATATTCGAAGGCGCCTCCCTGAAACGCCGAGACGGCGCTTTCCAGGTCCGAATAGGCAGTCATGATGATTACCGGCAAATTCGGGTAGCGCTCGCGCAAGGTTTGCAGCAGATCCAGCCCGGAACTGCCCGGCATGCGGATATCACTGATTACCATCTGTGGCGTACCCAGCGCCAGGGCCTGTGTAGCTTCGTCGGCTGAGGCAAAACTCTTGAACTCCAGGCCTTCGCGCTCCAGCGCTTTTTCCAGCACCCAGCGGATGGAGCGGTCGTCGTCTATGATCCAGATTGGTTTCATGGTTGCGTGTTATTTCAAGGGAAGGGTGACAGTAAAACAGGTTCGTCCGGGTTCGCTGTCGAACTCAATGCTGCCATGATGCTGGCTGACGAAATCCTGTGCCAAAGTAAGTCCCAGGCCATGGCCGTCGGCACGGCTGGAAACCAGCGGATAAAAAATCTTGTCATGCAGGTGCTCCGGAATGCCCGGACCATTGTCGATGATCTGCACCATTACTGCCAGGCGATGGCGTTTTTTCATCAGCGTTACCTGGCGTGCGGCGCGTGTGCGCAGCATGATCATCCCCTGTCCCTGCATGGCTTGTGCGGCATTGCGCACGATGTTGAGCATTACCTGGATCAGTTGCTCCTTGTCGCCGAGCAGCAGCGGCAGGCTGGCATCGTAATCCTGCCGGATCTCCAGGCCCTCTGGCATTTCGGCCAGCACCAGGCTGCGTACCCGTTCCAGCACTTCGTGGATATTGAGCGCACTGAAATGCGGTACGTGCGGCGGGGCAAGCAGTTTTTCCGTCAGTGAGCGCAAGCGGTCGGCTTCCTGGATCACGACCTGGGTGTATTCGCGTAGCGCAGGCCGTTCCAGTTCCTGTTCCAGCAACTGTGCTGCGCCGCGAATACCGCCGAGCGGATTCTTGATTTCGTGCGCCAGATTGCGCAGCAGCAGGCGATTGGCCTGGGTCTGGTCGTGCATCTGCTCCTCGCGCGCGAGCTTCAGCGGGCGGCCGATCGGATGGAATTCCAGCAGCAGGTAATGGCCGGCCTGTAGCGGAGTGACACTGCACAGCAAATGCAATTTGCCTTCCTGGTGTGTGCCCAATATGAGGTCGTGTTCGATATAGGTGGCCTGGTTGCTGAGCGCCTGCTGCAAAGCCAGGGCCAGTTGCTCGGTATGGGTGAAGGCATGTTGCAGCGAATGACCGATCTGATTTTTGTTGCTCAGCCCGAACAGCGTTTCCGCAGCAGGGTTAAGATAGGTTATGTGTGCCTGTTCATCCAGCAGAATGACGGCTGTTGCAAGATGTTCCAGAGTGGGGATGAGCGGGGCCGACATGCCTGAAATTCAAGCAGAAAACATGCCAGTCGTATAGCTCCGCATTGCGCTATTTAAGGCGCGACAATTCAGTCTTGATTGCATTGATATTTCTTTCATGCAGGCTGACTGCATCCTGTGCAGTTTTGACGTTTGCATCATATTTGGCGACGTTACGATAAGTCTTGCCATCCTTGCCGCGATAGACCATGGGTGTGTCCTGGGCCAGTTGCAGGTTTTGCCTGGCCTGGTCGAGCTGCTTCTGTTCTGCAGCCAGTTCGTCCTCGAGAATCTTGCGGCGGGTGTCATCCCGGTTGCGTTGGGTTTCTTGATTGACACTCGGGAATTTGGATTCGCTTTCGGTGTGCGAACTGGGCGCTTGCATGGTGGGCAGTGGCTCCAGGTTGAGCTTTTTGGCACCCTTGATTGGGGTACTGGAGTAGGTGACGCGTCCCTGGGAATCGACGGATTTGTAAATTTCTGCCTTTGCCCAGCCGACATGGGTCATACACAGCAGCACAAACAGGTAGCGTAGCTTCATGGCAGTGTTCCGGTGAACAAATCTGAGTGAAGTATAGGTGAAGGCCTTTGCTGTGACAAACGCAACGACGCAAGGTTCATACATAAAAAACGGGGCCTTGCGGCCCCGTTTCAGGCTTTGCAGCACAGCAGCCTTTAGATGCTGTAATACATATCGAATTCGACCGGATGGGTGGTCATGCGGAACTTGGTAACTTCTTCCATCTTCAGTTCGATATAGGCATCGATAAAGTCGCTCGAAAATACACCGCCATGTGTCAGGAACTCGCGATCCTGATCCAGGCTTTCCAGCGCCTGCTCGAGGCTGGAACACACGGTCGGGATCTTTGCATCCTCTTCCGGCGGCAGGTCGTACAGGTTCTTGTCGGCCGGATCGCCCGGATGAATCTTGTTCTGCACGCCGTCCAGGCCGGCCATCATCATGGCCGAGAATGCCAGGTACGGGTTTGCACCCGGATCCGGGAAGCGCACCTCAATACGACGGGCCTTGTCGGATGCCACATGCGGGATGCGGATGGATGCGGAGCGGTTGCGCGCAGAGTAAGCCAGCTTCACCGGTGCCTCGAAGCCCGGCACCAGGCGCTTGTAGGAGTTGGTCAGCGGGTTGGTAAGTGCGTTCAGCGCACGTGCGTGCTTGATGATGCCGCCGATGTAGAACAGTGCGAACTCGGACAGGCCGGCGTAACCGTTACCCGCGAACATGTTCTTGCCGTCCTTCCAGATGGACTGGTGGACGTGCATGCCGGAGCCGTTGTCGCCGACGATGGGCTTGGGCATGAAGGTGGCGGTCTTGCCATATTGATGCGCAACGTTGTGCACTGCGTATTTCAGCACTTGCGTCCAGTCGGCGCGGCGTACCAGGGAGTTGAACTTGGTGCCGATCTCGCACTGGCCGGCGGTTCCCACTTCGTGGTGGTGTACCTCAACTTCCACGCCCATGGCTTCCAGTGCCAGACACATGGCGGAGCGGATATCCTGCAGCGAATCCACCGGCGGGACCGGGAAATAGCCGCCCTTCACTCTCGGACGGTGGCCGATATTGCCGCCTTCGATTTTTTCGGCAGATGCCCAGGCTGCTTCCTCGGAATGCACCTTGCAGTAGCTGCCGGACATGTCCACTTCCCAGTTCACGGAATCGAACACGAAAAATTCCGGCTCCGGGCCAAAGTAGACCGTATCGCCAAGACCGGTAGATTTCAGGTAGGCCTCGGCGCGTTTCGCCAGAGAGCGCGGATCGCGGTCGTAACCCTTGCCGGTGTCCGGCTCGATGACGTCGCAGGACAGGAGCAGGGTGGGCTCGTCCATGAATGGATCGATGTTGGCGGTGTCCGGATCCGGCATAAGCAGCATGTCGGAGGCCTGAATGCCCTTCCAGCCGGC
>CAZMSI010000136.1:0-5529 GCA_964568895.1 uncultured Sideroxydans sp.
AGCCCAGGTTGAGCAGCACCTCGGCAATGCCGTTCATGCCGGAACCGCCGATGCCCACGAAATGCAGATGTTTGACCTTGTGCTTCATCTCTTCATCCCGCCAATTCCATACATACTTCAGCCACGCGCTTTGCCGCATCCGGCATCGCCGCTGCACGCGCCGCATTGGCCATTTCCAGCGCGCGCTCGCGTGTCATGTCGCCGATCAGTTGCGCCAGGCGGTGCGAGGTCAAATCCTTTGACGGCAATAACACCGCGGCGCCACGTTCGCTGAGGAAACGCGCGTTGTAGGTCTGGTGGTCGTCCACCGCGAACGGGAAAGGAATCAGGATGCTGGCCAGCCCTGCTGCAGCCAGTTCGGCGATGGTCAGCGCACCGGCGCGGCAGATTACCAGGTCGGCCTGATCGTAGAAAAATGCAATGTTGTCGAGGAACGGCATGATCGCCGCCGGCTCTACCCCGGCATGCTGATAGTCCCTCCGCACCGCTTCGAAGTGGCGGTTTCCGGTCTGATGCAGCACCTCGGGACGTTTTTCCTCCGGCAGCATGGCCAGCACTCTCGGCATGCATTCGTTGATCGCCTTGGCCCCCAGACTGCCACCTATCACCAGCACGTGAAGCTTGCCGCTGCGCTTGCTGTAGCGCTGCTCCGGCTCGGGCAAGGCAGTAATGCTTTCGCGCACCGGGTTGCCGCACCACTCGGCGTTGGGCAGCCCTTCAGGAAATCCGCACAGCACGCGCTTTGCGAAACGCGATAGTAAGTGATTGCTCAGTCCGGCAACCGAATTCTGTTCGTGGATCACCAGCGGCCGGCGCAACAGCACAGCCATCAACCCGCCGGGCACCGTAACGTACCCGCCCATACCCAGTACCACATCCGGCCGGTATTCCAGTATCGCCACAAAACTCTGCCACATGGCCAGCAACATAGTCAGCGGCAACATCAACTTGCGCAGCAGGCCCTTGCCGCGCACGCCGGAAAAATCCACCCACACCATCGGATAGCCATACTTGGGCACCACCTGGGACTCCATGCTGCCGGGCACACCCATCCAGATCACCTGCCAGCCCCTGGCATGCAACTGCTCGGCCACGGCCAGTCCGGGATAGATGTGGCCGCCGGTACCGCCGGCCATGATCATGATGGTGCGCTTCTTATCGTTTGCCATTTAAATAGTCCCAATTCTGGCTGCACTCATACGGGCAACCCCCGCATCAAAAATTGTTTTGGCTACGGCCGCCCCGTTGGGGCTTAACTTGCTTGCGCAAGTTAGCCTGCGCCGGAACAGGCGCCTCATACGGGTAACCCCCGCATGATTCGCCTGTTCTCCCAATCGATCCGGAGCAGGATGGCCATTGCGATGCAATTCACCACCACGCCACTGCCGCCGAAGCTCAGGAATGGCAAGGTCAGCCCCTTGGTCGGCAGCACGCCCATGTTCACGCCAATATTGATCAAAGCCTGCACCCCGATCCACACCGCAATACCTTGAGCCACCAGGGCAGAAAACAACCGGTCGAGGAACGCGGACTGACGGCCGATGGCGAAGGCGCGGATCAGCACGCCGGCAAACAGCGCGATGACTGCACATACACCGACAAAACCCAGTTCTTCGGCAATGACCGCCAGCAGAAAGTCGGTATGCGCCTCCGGCAGATAGAAAAGTTTTTCCACGCTTGCGCCCAACCCCACGCCAAACCATTCGCCGCGCCCGAAGGCAATCAGGGAATGACTCAACTGGTATCCCTTGCCGAACGGGTCGGCCCATGGATCCATGAAACCGATGACCCGTTGCATGCGATACGGCGAAGAAAAAATCAGCGCGGCGAATGCCAGTGGCAACGCCGCAGTCAGCATCAGGAACGCCCGCAGATTGAGTCCACCGAGGAACAGCGTGCCCATGGCGATGGCAAGAATCACCACGAAAGCGCCCATGTCCGGCTCCAGCAGTAACAAGGTACCAACCAGCGTCATTACCGCGAACATCGGCAGGAAAGCCTTGCTGAAGCTGTCCTTCACCGCGCCTTTGCGCACGGTGTAGTCGGCGGCATACAAAACCGCAAACAGCTTCATCAGCTCGGACGGCTGCAGATTGATGACGAACAGCGACAACCAGCGCCGGCTGCCGTTCACTTCGCGGCCGATGCCCGGAATCAGCACCAACAGCAATGTCGCCACCCCGATCAGGAACAGCCAGGGCGCCAGCTTCTGCCAGTTCTGTACCGGCACCTGAAATACCATCACGCCGGCCACGAAGCCGATGCAGATGAACACTGCCTGCCGGATCAGGTAGTAGGCAGAGTTATGGCCGGTGAACTTGCTGGCCTCGGCGGTAGCAATCGAGGCGGAATACACCATCACCAGGCCGAATGCCAGCAGCGCCAGCACCAGCCATGCCAGCACCTCGTCGTACTCGGCCAGCGGCAACTGTCGACTGGTCAGTCCCTGGGCGCGCATCATGCGGCCTCCCTTTGCAATCCGCGCACCGCCGCGACAAACACTTCGGCACGATGAGCATAGTTGCGGAACATGTCAAAACTGGCGCAAGCCGGAGACAGTAATACCGCATCACCTAGCTGCGCCGCAGCCGCAGCCAGCCTTACCGCTTCAGCCATGTCGGTTGCAGCCTGCAACGGTATACCGCTGTCCTGTAGCGCAGCGGCGATCTTGCCCGCATCGCACCCGATCAACACCACCGCGCGCGCATGTCCGGCCACTACCGGCTTGAGTGGAGAGAAGTCCTGTCCTTTGCCGTCACCGCCCGCAATCAGCACTGCCTTTCGCCCCAGTCCCTGCAATGCCGCCACGGTGGCGCCGACGTTGGTGCCCTTGGAGTCGTCGTAGTAGATCACACCGCCGATCAACGCCACCTGCTCCATGCGATGCGGCAGCCCCTTGAACCCGCGCAGCGCATCCAGCAATGGCGCCAACGGCAAACCGATCGCCCGGCACAGCGCCAGGGCAGCCAGCGCGTTGGCAATATTGTGCAAGCCGGCAAGCTGCAACTCACCAGCGTTCAGCACCCGTTCGCCTCCCTGCGTCAGCCACACTGCCGAGCCTTCGTGCTCGATACCCCAGTCGCCTGCCGCACCGGGAATACCCAGACCAAAGGTCACCACACTGCGCCCCGGCAATGCCATGCCCATGCTGGCGGCATCGTCGCGGTTAAGTACCTGCACGCCCCGGCCGTTGCCGTCAAAGACGCGTGCCTTGGCCGCGATGTATTCGGCCATGCCCGGATAGCGATCCAGGTGGTCTTCGCTCACGTTAAGCACGGTTGCCGCATCAGCACTGAGCGAATGCGTAGTTTCTAGTTGAAAGCTGGACAATTCCAGCACCCACACCTGCGGTTGGCTGGCTGCCCGCTGCAGCAGCACATCCAGCACTGCCGGGGAAATGTTGCCCGCCACTACCGTATCCAGGCCGGCTGCGCTGCACATCGCGCCGACCATGCTGGTTACCGTGGTTTTACCATTGGAGCCGGTGACGGCGATCACCCTGGGGCGGCCCTGCTGCGGCAACGCCTGCGCAAACAGTTCGATGTCGCCCACTGCCGGAATACCGCGCTCCCTTGCCTGTGCCACAACCGGTTCGGCCAGCGCCACGCCCGGGCTGATCGCAATCATTTCGATGCCGTCGAGCAACTCCACACTGAACATCCCGCAACGCACTTCCACCTGCGGAAATTCCTTGCCCAGCATCTCCAGCGACGGCGGAAGATCACGGCTGTCCGCTGCGCGCACATGCGCACCCTGCGCCACCAGCCAGCGCACAAGCGACAGCCCGGTCTCACCGAGTCCGAGTACCAGCACCTGTTTGTCGCGTAATTCGATCATCGTAGTTTCAACGTCGCCAATCCAAGCAACACCAGCATCATGGTGATAATCCAGAAGCGCACCACCACTTGGGTTTCTTTCCAGCCTTTCTGCTCGAAGTGATGGTGCAGCGGTGCCATCAGCAGGATGCGCTTGCCTTCGCCATAGATTTTTTTGGTGATCTTGAAGTACGACACCTGCAGCATCACCGACACCGCCTCGACCACGAATACGCCGCCCATGATGAACAGCGCCAGTTCCTGGCGCACGATCACCGCCACCACGCCCAGAGCCGCACCCAGCGCCAGCGCGCCGACGTCGCCCATAAATACTTCCGCGGGATAAGCGTTGAACCATAGAAAGGCCAGGCCCGACCCGGCGATTGCCGCACAAAACACCGCCAACTCCCCGGCGCCCGGGATGTAGGGCACACCAAGATATCTGGAGAACACCGCATGGCCGGCAACGTAGGCAAAAATCGCCAGCGCGCCTGACACCATGACAGTCGGCATGATGGCGAGTCCGTCCAATCCATCGGTCAGGTTCACTGCATTGCTGCTGCCGACGATGACCAGGTAGACCAGCACGATGAAGCTCGTCGCTCCCAGCGGAAAGATCAGATATTTAAGGAACGGCACGATCAGCTCGGTATGCGCGGGCAGGCTGGCGTGCCGCCACAGGTAGACCGCCACGGCCAGCGCGATCAGCGATTGCCAGAACATCTTGGCCCTGGCCGACAAACCGTCCGGGTTGCGGTAAACCACCTTGCGATAGTCATCCACCCAGCCGATCGCCCCGAATCCCAGCGTGGTGATCAGCACGACCCATATGTATGCATTTTCAAGGTCACCCCACAGCAGCGTGGTGATCGCCACCGAAGTCAGGATCAGCGCACCGCCCATGGTCGGTGTGCCCGCTTTCACCAGATGGGTCTGCGGTCCATCAGTGCGTACCGCCTGCCCGACCTTGTACTGGGTCAGCTTGCGTATCATCGCCGGGCCGACCATGAACGAAATGAACAGCGAGGTCATTGCTGCCAGCACTGCGCGCAGGGTGATGTAACCCAGTACGTTGAACGTCCTGACGTCGTGCGACAACCAATGTGCTAGTGCGAGCAGCATGTGGCCTCCTGTTGCACGCAATGCCCCACTACCCGCTCCATTTTCATGAAGCGCGAACCCTTCACCAGCACCGTAGTGCCTGCAGTGAGATCCTGCTCCAGCACGGCACACAGCTCCTCGACGCCATCGAAGTGTTGCGCGTCCGCGCCGAATTCGCGCACTGCCGCACGACTCAGCTCGCCCAGCGCCAGCAGACGCTGGATGCCCAGCCTGCGGGCCGTAGTACCGATTTCCGCATGGAACCGCTCCTCGTCCGTTCCCAGCTCGCCCATGTCACCCATCACGAAAACGCGCTTGCCAGGCGCCTGCGCCAGCACCTTGAGCGCAGCGCTCATCGAAGCGGGATTGGCATTGTAAGTATCGTCGATCACCACCGCGCCGCCACGCCCGGGTTTGCGCTGCAGACGGCCGGCCACGCCGCCGAATTTCTCCAGGCCGCTCACGATGGCAGATAGCGAAACCCGCAACGCCAATGCGGCAGCGATAGCGCCCAGCGCATTGCGTGCATTGTGCGCACCGGGCACCTGCAGCTTCACGCCGGCTTCGCCTTCCGGTGCGACGATCTCCATCTGGATGCCGAATTCCGTGACAT
>CAZMSI010000137.1:0-5519 GCA_964568895.1 uncultured Sideroxydans sp.
GCATTGAATATCTTGTGGCGGCAGTGCTCGGAATTGGCCTGCGCGAACATCATCAACTCGACGTCAGTCGGGTTGCGTTTGAGCTTGCGGAAATTCTCCAGCAGGTATTCGATCTCGTCGGGAGACAGCGCCAGCCCCATTTCGCGGTTGGCCGCCTCCAGCGCACCACGCCCGCCTTTGACGATGTCCACGCTGGCAAGCGGCAGCGGCGTACCGTGGCGGAAAATCTTTTCCGCCGCACCGTCGAACCTGGGCAGCACCGATTCGGTCATGCGGTCGTGCAGCAAAGGCAGGACGGCCTTGAATTCGGCATCGCTCAGTTTCCTGTTGTTCGCGCCCTGGAAGTAATACGCCACGCCGCGCTCGATACGATTCACCTGCGGCAGCGCGCAGTGCTGCGCGATGTCTGTGGCCTTGGACGACCATGGCGAGATGGTGCCCAGCCGCGGCACCACCAACAGACGTAGACCGCCTTCCGGTTCGCCGGCCGCCGCATCGATGCCGAGCAGCCGGTCCAGCAATGCGGCCTGTTCCGCTTCCAGCGCCGCATCCTGGCCCAGCTCCACGAAATACCAGTGGCGGGTATCCACCAGGGTGACGTTCGGTGCGGCATCCTTCAGGGCGGCGCGCAACTTTTCGAGACGGAAGGAGGAGAGAGCTGGTTTGCCGGCGGAAACACGAAACATGGATATGGCTGTGCTGTGAAATGATGAAATGCAATTATACTATGCACACCGGAAGTCACCCAAAAACTGCTGTGCCTGTCATCCCCGGTTTACGACGTTTTTGCAGCGACTTCATAATCACCCGGAAAGATATAACCGTGAGCAAAACAATCCCCGCCATCACGCAGAAACAGGTCGCTGCTTTACTCAAACCGCGCCCGCGCGACAGCCACAAGGGTATGTTCGGCACGGCCGTGGTGATCGGCGGTGCCACCGGCATGATTGGTGCCGCACTGCTGGCCGGGCGCGCCGCGCTCAAACTGGGCGCGGGCATCGTGCATGTCTGCCTGCTGGCGGAACATGCGCCCGCGGTGGACATGGTGCAGCCGGAGTTGATGCTGCACCGCGCCGAAGAAGCCTTGCGCCTGCCCGAACCGGACGTGATCGCCATCGGCTGCGGCATGGGTGGCTCGATCGCAGCATACAAACTGGTATATGAAGCGCTCCGGCTGGATTGCCCGCTGGTGCTGGATGCCGATGCGCTCAACCTGGTCGCCCGGCACATCGACCTGCAGGACGACCTGCGCCAGCGCGAAGTCCCCGTCCTGATCACGCCCCACCCGGCCGAAGCCGCGCGCCTGCTGGGTAGCAGCGCGGCCGAGGTGCAGGCCGCGCGCGGCAAGGCCGCGCAACAACTGGCCCGGCAACTGAATTGCGGCGTGGTGCTGAAAGGTGCTTCCAGCGTGTGCGTCACCCGCGCCGGCAGAACCTTTGTCAACCGTACCGGCAATTCCGGCATGAGTGCGCCCGGCATGGGCGACGTGCTGACCGGCATGCTCGCCGCCTTCATTGCGCAAGGCATAGACGCGGACGATGCGCTGCTGCTCGCAGTGCACCTGCACGGCGCGGCAGGCGATGCGCTGGCGAAGCAGCACGCCGGAATCGGCATGACGGCGACGGAAGTCACCGAGTGGGCACGCTGGTTGCTGAACCAGTGGAACGCATAACAAAACAACACTAACAATATTGACAAAATCCCCGTCTCGGGAGACATTCTCAAAAAAACAAAACATTGGGGAGGGAATATGCGCGACCGCACTGTGCTGGTCCAGGAGATCATCCGTAATCCGCGTCCGGACACGCTCGTCATCGAGGAACTGGCTCTCTACAGCCTTGACTGCGATGCTCCGCTGGCTATGCTCTCCAGGGCCGATTTCATCTCCATACTGCGACAATTCGAAAGCGAAGCCCTGAGTGCCCCGGAACTGAAGGAATGGGCCAACCGGCTGCTGGGGCGCAGGGACGTCGAGTTTGAATTCGGGCAGGAAGGCGCGGTAGAGGAAGCGCTGTTCTGGCTGGCCTATGAAGAAATTCATGAATGGGAAAACAAGCAGCTATGCGGGCACATCGAAGCCATGCTGGAAAGACGCCGCAGCCGCCGGGATGAAACCTGACCAGCTACCACTAACGCCGACATCAGGAAGCCGGCGAACGCACGCAGGTGTTGATGCATTCCTTATCCGGCATGGACATGATGCGCTCTATGATAATCTTGGAGCTGTTGCACATTATTAACGATTTCCCCGCCTCCAATCGCACTCCGCAAAACCCATGAGTTTTTCCATCGACATTCGCGAAGAAGCCGGCGTGCGCACACTGCACTTTGGTTCCGACTGGACACAGGGCGCGATGCGTATTGCGCGGCCGTGGAACCTGGAGCTCGATTACACCAAAGAAATGATGGCGAGCCTGCTACTGCGGGAGGGTGGCGGCAAAGCCGCCGGGCACCCGCCGGCGTACCCCTCGCGGGTGCTGCGGGAGGAATCGCGCTTTCCGCGCCGCGTGCTGCTGATTGGACTCGGCGCCGCCTCGCTGACCAAGTTCCTGTACCGCCACTATCCGCTGGCAAAACTGACCGTGGTGGAAATCGAACCCCGTGTGGTGGCCGCAGCGCGGCAATTCTTCAAGTTGCCGGAAGACCCGAGGCGGCTGAACATCGTGATCGCAGACGGCGTGCAATTCGTCGCCGAAACCGACAAGCAGTATGACCTGATCCTGGTCGATGGCTTCGACGAGGACGCGCGCGCCGGCGCGCTGGATACGCTGCCGTTCTACCAGATGTGCCGCACGCGGCTAACCGATAACGGCATCATGGCGGTCAACCTGCTCGGCCACAGCCGCGGTTTCAAGGCCAGCGTGGAAAACATCCAGCAGGCATTCGACGGCCGCGCGATGGCTTTCCCCTCCTGCGACAGCGGCAACGTGATTGCCTTTGCTGCGGCCGGCGAACCGGTATGCATCGAGATCGATGAGTTGCGCGAGCAGGCCACCGCCATGAAAACAAAGACTGGCCTCAACCTGCTGCCGACGCTGAGCCGGCTGGAACAGGCACAGCATTGTCCCGGCGGCCTGTTCGAACTGTAGACCCCCTGCAGAAAATTAACAAAACCTTATTGAATTATGTATAGAATTGCAACGCGTGGAATATCAGCTTCCACGCGGCCTTGAACAGAGCGCGGACAGCGCATCCGGATGGGCACAACGAATGGTGTATTTTTTGTGAAAGGAATCAGCATGGCCACTTCCAAAAGCAAGGCATCTGCGGAAAAGAAAACCGCTACCAAGAAAGCCGCAGCAAAAAAACCGGCTGCTTCCCGCACCAAAAAAACCACACACACCCCCTCGCCGGAACAACGCTACCGGATGATCGAAGTGGCGGCTTATTTCCTCGCCGAAAGAAACTCATTCGCGGGCAGCTCGCTGGACTACTGGGTGGCTGCCGAAGCGCAGATCGACGGGATGATGGGCGAGAAGTAAGCGCCGCGCCTGCTACCGATATTCAGGAAGGCAGGCTGCCCCCAGTATACCGGCCTGGTCGCCCGCCCTGGCCAGGGTCACCTGTACTCGTCCGCGCAAGGCAGGAATCAGCGCGTCGTGCAGGGCGGTTTCAAAAGCGGGCTGCATCAGCGGCCACGCAGCATTCATGCCGCCACCGATCACCACCTGCTCGGTGTCAACCACTTTCATGATGTGCGCCAATGCTGCCGCCAGCATTTCTGCAGCGATGCGGAACGCCTCCAGCGCATCGCGGTTGCCTTGTCCGGCAAGCACCGCAATCTGCCCGGCATTCAGCACAGCATTGGTAAGTTCCCGGTAACTGATGGCCACGCCACTGGCTGAAGCGTACTGTTCCAGACAGCCATGGTTGCCGCAACCGCAGGGACGGCCGCCGGGCCGCACGATCAGGTGGCCGACTTCCATCGCCACACCGTGCTGTCCCGGATACGGTTTGCCGTCGAGTATCAGTCCGCCGCCGACGCCGGTACCAAGACCGAGGTAGATCATGTTCCCGGGCCGCAGCTCGGCCAGCAGGTATTCGCCCCAGGCCGCGGCCAGCGCATCGTTCTCGATGCGTACCGGCAGCCCGAGACGCTGGGCCAGCGGCCAGGCAATGTCGACATTGCGCAGTCCCGGCAGGTTGGGCGACAGGGTAACCAGATGCGAAACCGGATCGATGAAACCGGGAAAGCCGATGCCAACAAAATCCGCGCCCGGATAAAGCTTGCGCGCCTGCTCGATGTTCACGTCCAGCTCGGCAATGATCTGTTCCAGCGCCAGTTCCGGCGCATGGCTGCGGCAGATCTGCGCAAAATCGGCGTTATGGCGCGCCTCCCATAACACCTGGTGCTGTTGCACCACGCCGACGCGCAGGTTGGTGCCGCCGACATCCACACCAATCCGTTGCGTTGCGTTCTCCATTTACTCCACCGCAATACTGAGGGTCAGCTTGCGCCCGATATCGGCGGCCGGCCAGGACAGCTGCAACGTGACTGCCTGCATGATTTTCTCGAAGCCGGCTTCGGATTGCGACACGCTGAAACAAGGCTCACTGCGCAGTGCGGCCGGACGACTGGTGGTCAGCGTCAATTTTCCGCCCAGCACTTCGTCGAGCAGGACGATTTCCGAACAGCCTGTTACCTGGTGTAGCTGGCCGAAGCCGCCGTTGACGCGGCCGCCGACCATGAAACATCCGGCAGGACCGTCACAACTCGGCATCGCCAGGTTCAGCTCGACCTCGAACACGCCGCCGATCTCGCCGTCGAACTGGTACTCGACGGTCAGCACGTTTTCTTTCAATTCGATCTGCTTGCGTATTTTTCCCTGCCCCAGATCTGACGCATAGCCCGCCTGCGCGGCATTTTTAGCAGGCAATGCCCGGTAGTCCAACATGCCACCGCTGCCGTCCGCGGCATACAGACGGTCGAGAAACAACGAACGCCGATGCGCATCCGTGATCAAATCCTTGGGCTGGATGTCGTGTTTGAAGCTGACGTGGTCGTGCGGATTGGCAATCCCTTCGGTCTGCTGCCCGCCGCTCTGGCCGCCGCCTGCCTTGCGGTGGTAGTGCTCTTCCTGGCGCGCCAGCGTGTCGCCGAAATTATGATTCAGCGCATAGGCATCGAATTCGCACAGGCTGGCTGAACCGTCGCCCATGACTATCGCCTGCAACACTTCATTGTGCAGGAAGGTCTCATCGTTGCCGTCGAGGTCGAGGTCATACTCCTCACGCACCGGCCGTTTGGCTACCGCATCGAGCAACCCTTCCAGCTTGACGATGGCGTTGTATACCGCGCGCCGCAGATGCGGCAGGTACAGCCCGCCGAACAGCCCGTGCCAGTAGGCGTCGTTGGCCTGCGCCTCGTACAGGGCCTCGCGCATCGCCGCAGTCTGCTTTTTTTCCGGCAATGCAGCGTAGCGCGCGGAAAGCTGCAGCATGCGCTTGTGCATCCAGTTCGATTCCGGATAGCGGCTGAAGAAATTGCGCCAGATACCGCCGCGCAGGAAAGCCTTGTC
>CAZMSI010000138.1:0-5504 GCA_964568895.1 uncultured Sideroxydans sp.
GTGCCGCGCACGATGGAGTCGTCCACCAGCAGCACGTTCTTGTCCCTGAACTCGACGCTGATCGCGTTGAGTTTCTGGCGCACCGATTTCTTGCGCATCGCCTGCCCCGGCATGATGAAGGTACGGCCGATGTAGCGATTCTTGACGAAGCCTTCACGGAATGGAAGACCCAGCCGGTTGGCGAGTTGCAACGCGCTGGGGCGACTGGAATCGGGAATCGGAATCACCACGTCGATGTCGTGATCCTTCCATTCGCGTCCGATCTTGTCGGCCAGGAATTCACCCATGTGCAGCCGCGTCTCGTACACCGAGATGCCGTCAATTACCGAATCGGGACGCGCCAGATAAACGTACTCGAAAATGCAGGGGTTGAGCGAAACCTGCTGCGCACACTGCTGACTGTGGAAGTTGCCCTCGAAGTCGATGAATACCGCTTCGCCGGGCTCGACATCGCGCATGTATTGAAAACCCAGCGTATCCAGCGCCACGCTTTCAGAGGCCACCAGATACTCGACGCCACGTTTCGTTTCATGACTGCCAATCACCAGCGGACGGATGCCGTAGGTATCGCGAAACGCCAGCAAGCCGTAACCCGCAATCATCGCCACCACGGCGTAGGCGCCGTGGCAGCGGCGGTGCACTCCGGATACGGCCGCAAAAATTGTTTGCACATCCAGCCGCGGCAATTTGCTCAGTGCCTGCATCTCGTGCGCCAGCACGTTGAGCAGCACTTCCGAATCGGAATTGGTATTGACGTGACGGCGGTCGTCGAGGAACAGCTCCTTCTGCAGTTGCGCAGTATTGGTCAGGTTGCCGTTATGCCCCAGCACGATGCCGAACGGCGAATTCACATAGAACGGCTGTGCCTCGTTGTGGTCGACCGCGGAGCCGGCGGTGGGATAGCGCACATGGGCAATGCCCGAGTTTCCCTGCAGCGCGCGCATATGGCGGGTACGAAACACATCGCGCACCAGGCCGTTGCCCTTGTGCAGGTGGAAAGTATTGCCGTCCACGGTGGCAATGCCCGCCGCATCCTGCCCGCGATGCTGCAGCACCTGCAAGCCGTCATACAGCAACTGGTTGACGGGGATTTGTGCTACGACGCCTAGAATGCCGCACATATTGTGTTCCAGTAGTTCACTATCGAGTTCCGAAATGTACTTTTTGCGCCATGCCTGCGGGCAGCCAGCCTCTGGCCTGTAGCGCCGCCTGTTCCAGCGGGGCGCCAAGTTTCGCTTCGCGCCAGAATTTCGCCTGGGGCAGGCTGGTCATCCCGGCCAGCAGCACCAGCACCAGCACCAGGAAACCGCCGCGCAGCATACCGAACAATGCCCCGAGAAAACCATCCAGCCAGCCCAGCCCGGCAATTTTTACCAGCTTGGACAACAGCCACGCCACAATACCACTGACGATCAGCGTCACCACAAACAACAACGCAAATGCTGCCACCATCCTCACTGTCTCGGGCCCCATTCCTTGCGGCAGATAATGCACTACATCCACCGCAAACAGCCACGCTACCATATAAGCTGCCACCCAGCCCAGTAGCGACAGCACCTCATACACCAGGCCTCGCCACCAGCCCAGCAATACCGAAAACACCACCACCGTAACGACGACGTAATCCAGTACCGTCATATCAATTCAGGGTGATGAGAACCGGATGCATCCCCTGCGTCTCCAGCTTGCGCATATCCTGCTCCGCGGCCTGGCGCGTGGCATAAGGGCCGATGCGCACCCGGACATTGCTGCCGGTTTTCTCGGTATAGGTGTGAAATCCCTGTTTGTTGAATTTTGTTTCCAGCTCCCTGGCGGCCGTCGCGCTGGAGTATGCGCCGACCTGCACCGCAAAACCCTGTTTCGGCGCGACATGCTGTTTTTCGGCCGCCTTGGCGACAGGAACGGTTTTTGCGGATTTAGCTGCTGTCGGCTGCGACTTGCTTTCGGCCTTGGCGGCAGGGGCAGCGGGCGGAATAGTCGCCGTGCTCGCGGCCACGGGCGCAGGAGTCTCGACAGGCGCCGATTCCGCCGGCAAGACAATTTGCGACTTGAACTCGCCGACCTTGTCAGGATTCGGACTGCGCAGGTCGATATTCTGGCCCGCTATTCTGGGTTCGCTGTCCAGCACCATCGGCAGTACCACCACCACCGCAGTCACCAACGCCACAGCCCCGATCAGCCGCCGCCGTGCCTGCCGTTTCAGGCTGTCCTCATCGTCCATTTTCCGTTTTGCCATCGCCTTTTCCAGTTATGCCATGCGCTATTGCACGCATCGCATCTGCTACCGTATAGAAAGATCCGAGGGCCACAATTCTATCATTTTCGGCCGCCTGATAGCGGGCATGCTGCAGTGCCTCCTCCACCCCGGCAAATGTCAGGATTTCCCCTCTCACCTGCTCCGTCCACAGTACCCGCTCCAGCTCTGTGGCGCTCGCTCCGCGCGGTGCGGCTATTCCGGCCACCAGCCACACATCGACATGCTCGTCGAGTGCATGCGCCACACCCGCGATGTCCTTGTCCGCCAGCATGGCAAACACCGCAAAGGTCCTGCCGGGCGGCGGCATGGTCGCCAGATTCTGCGCCAGCGAGCGCGCCGCCTGCGGATTGTGCGCCACATCCAGGATGATCTGCGGCCGGCCCGGCAGCACCTGGAACCGGCCCGGCAAGCTGGCCTCCACCAGTCCGCGGCGCACCGCATCCATGCTCACCGGCAGCTTTTCCTTCAGCGCATCCAGTACGGCCAGTGCAGTGCAGGCATTATTAAGCTGGAACGCACCGCGCAAAGCCGGGAAAGGCAGGCTGCTACGCGCCCCATGCGGACCGCGATAATCCCATTGCTGCTGTTTCGCCGTATAGTTGAACTGCTCGCCCAGCCGCCACAGTTGCGCACCAATACGTTGTGCCTCGTCGGCGATAACTGCCGGCATATCCGTATCGCCGAATACCGCCACCTTGCCTGTACGGAAAATCCCCGCTTTTTCGAAAGCGATAGCCTCGCGCGAATTGCCGAGGTAGTCGACATGATCGATATCCACCCCAGTCACCGCCGCGCAATCGGAGTCGAATACATTTACCGCATCCAGCCTGCCGCCCAGCCCGACCTCGAGGATGGCGACATTCACCTTGTGCTCGATGAAACACTGCATCGCTGCCAGCGTGCCGAATTCAAAATAGGTGAGCGCGATTTCGCCGCGCGCCTGCTCGATCTTCTCAAACGAAGCACACAACTCAGCATCACTTGCCGGTTGTCCGGCGATGCGCACGCGCTCGTTGTAGTCCAGCAGGTGCGGCGAGGTATAGCAGCCGACGCGGTAGCCCGCGGCATGCAACATGGATTCCAGCATGGCGCACACCGAGCCCTTGCCATTGGTGCCGCCGATGGTAATGACGGGAAAATCGGGCTGCAGGTTCAGCCGCTGCCTGACTTGCGCTACGCGCTCGAGACCGAGCGCGATGAGCTTGGGGTGCAGGGTTTCGAGGTATTGCAGCCATGCGGCCAGTGTTTCAGGCATGATGGCAATCAGGCATCAGACCGCTTCTTTGGCCACCGCGGGTTGCTTGGTCAATAGCGTAATCAGCGTCGCCAGCTGGTCGCGCATCTCACGACGGTCGACGATCATGTCGATGGCGCCGTGCTCGAGCAGGAACTCCGCGCGCTGAAAACCTTCCGGCAGCGTCTCGCGCACCGTCTGTTCGATCACGCGCGCGCCGGCGAAACCGATCAGCGCATTGGGCTCGGCGATCACCACATCTCCCATGAAAGCGAAGCTGGCGGAGACGCCGCCCATGGTCGGATCGGTCAGCACCGAAATGAATGGCAGTTTCGCCTGGCTCAACTGGGTCAGCGAGGCACAGGTCTTGGCCATCTGCATCAACGACAACAGCCCTTCCTGCATGCGCGCGCCGCCGCTGGCGGCAAAGCACACGAACGGCAATTCCTGTTCCACGGCAAGCTGTACGCCGCGCACGAAACGCTCGCCCACCACCGAGCCCATCGAGCCGCCCATGAAGCTGAATTCAAATGCCGCCGCCACCAGCGGCAGGGTCTGCACGCTGCCCTGCATCACCGTCAGCGCATCGTCTTCGCCAGTGTCGCGCCTGGCCGCAGTGAGGCGCTCGCTGTACTTGCGGCTATCCTTGAATCTAAGTGTATCCACCGGCAGCACTTCCGCACCGATTTCGAAGCGCCCTTCCGCATCCAGCAGCCAGTCCAGCCGGGTGCGCGCGGTAATGCGATGATGGTAGCCGCACTTGGGGCAGACGCTGAGGTTTTTCTCCAGGTCGGCGTGATACAGCACCGCCTGGCATGCCGGGCACTTGTGCCATAGTCCTTCCGGCACATTCTTCCTGACATCGCTGCTTTCGCGGCGTTTGATCCTGGGGGGTAACAGTTTCTGGAACCAGCTCATGAC
The DNA here is from genome assembly GCA_964568895.1 of uncultured Sideroxydans sp. Lineage (GTDB taxonomy): Bacteria > Pseudomonadota > Gammaproteobacteria > Burkholderiales > Gallionellaceae > RI-121. The sequence goes on from CAZMSI010000138.1 coordinate 4,413, forward strand.
TTCCTCCCTATTCCTGGTCTATCGCCAGTCTGAGTTCTTTTACCAACTTTGTCACGTTGGCGACCACATGCTGTTCTTCCGAATTCTCGATTTCCTGCACGATGCGGCTGCCGACCACTACGCCGTCGCACAAGCGCGATACCGCATGTGCGGTGGCCGCATCGCGAATGCCGAAGCCGACGCCGATGGGCAGGCCGATGTGCTTGCGCAACTGCGGAATCTTCTTTTCCACATCGCTCAAGTCGAGGTTGCCTGCGCCGGTCACGCCCTTGAGCGACACATAATACACATAGCCGCGCGCCAGTTTCGCCACGCTCTCGACGCGCTCGTCGCGGGTGGTCGGCGCGAGCAGGAAAATCGGGTCGATGCCGTGACGCTGCAGATGGCCGAACGCTTCATGGCTTTCCTCGGGCGGGAAATCCACGGTCAGCACGCCGTCCACGCCGGCCTCTGCGCAGCGCTTCGCAAAATGCTCCCAGCCCATCGCCTCGATCGGGTTGCCATAGCCCATCAATACCACCGGCGTGCTCACGTCTTTGATACGGAACTGCTCGACCATGCCAAACACGTCGCGCAAGCCGACATGGTGTTTGAGCGCGCGCTCGGAGGCGCGCTGGATGGTTGGGCCGTCGGCCATCGGGTCGGAGAATGGCACGCCGAGTTCGATCACGTCGGCACCCGCTTCCACCAGCCCGTGCATCAGCGGCACGGTGAGTTGCGGATTCGGGTCGCCCGCAGTGATGAACGGGATCAACGCGCGGCGCTTATGCAGCTTGAGCTTTTCAAACGTACCTTCGATGCGGCTCATAGCGTAATGCCTTTGATTTTCGCCACGGTATTGATGTCCTTGTCGCCGCGGCCGGAGAGGTTCACCAGCAGGATCTTGTCCTTGTCCATCGTCGGCGCGATCTTCGCCGCATGCGCCAGCGCATGGCTGGATTCCAGCGCCGGGATGATACCCTCGTAAAGACACAGCGCATCGAAAGCGGCCAGCGCCTCGTCGTCGTTGATCGCAACGTATTGCGCGCGGCCGCTGTCCTTCAGCCAGCAATGCTCGGGGCCGACGCCGGGATAATCGAGGCCGGCGGAAAT
>CAZMSI010000139.1:0-5503 GCA_964568895.1 uncultured Sideroxydans sp.
GTGGTGTCATACCCTGCTGCCGGAAGAAACGCAGGACTGGCAGGTATTCGGAGCTCCACCGATGTTGGGGGACTTCAACGGTGAATCACCTACCGCGTTCGGTTCCGACCGCAAGGCGCCTGACTTGTTGCATGTGGGTTCGCGTAATTCGTCGAGGCAGTGGATGATGTTGCACTTTTTCAATCCACGCTTGGTGCAGCCGCATTCCATCATGCCTCGCTTTGACTACCTGTGGGGCGACAAGGATGCGAATGGCAATAAGATTGATTATGCCAAGTGGCGTGAGGAATACAATGCGTACCATGAGGGCAAGCGCGCCTATCCGCCTGAGGTACCAATTCCCGCGAAGGATAGCCAAGCTCGCGATCTGATCGACTGGGTTTTGAGTCTTAAATAACAGGGGGAGAAGATAATGACTTGGATATTTGATGAGCCGCTGATCACGCTAAGTGACAAGGCTAAATATGAAAAAGATAAAGTGCTGTGGGAAGCTGAAGACCTGGGTGGTATTACCGAGGACAATAACCGCGTGCCGGTGCCCATTGTCTGGTTAGTGGCCTTGACAGTGCTGACAGCTTTTGCCATTACGTTCCCGTTGTGGGGGCAGCGTCCGACAGCTGCGCTCTACCTCGATTATGTTAAGGCAATGGATGATCCTAGCGTCAAGGCGGCCCCGAACGATGCTGCTGCGATGGCTCGAATTGAAGCCATAACCAAGTCCGCTCCGGACTATGCAGAGAATGAGGGTCTGCTGGAGCGTCATCCGTTGAGCATGAATGATCTGCGCTTGGTTAAGTCTCAGATTGAGGCCTTGGCGGCAAAAGGGGTTGATCTGCACGATTACGAGGTTGTCGGGCCGGACGTGGTGATGGCTAATTTCCAGGGTAATTTGCGAGCGGATGGCTCTATCATTCGTCAGCAACCATGGTGGGATAAAGGTTATACGATTGATATTTTCTATGTGATTTATTTCTTCACATTTGTAACAATTGTCATCAAGCGCCTGCCACCATCAACGTGGGCGCCCAGACACGGTCATGAACATAAATAATTTTAGGAGATATCAATGATTGATCTGGATTATGGTCCCTATGCAGTTTCAATAACGATTGCAATCGCCTTTCTTGCACCGTTCTTGTATAGCTTTTTTGTTGATAACTATGACAAAAGAAACAAGCAAATCAAGAGTAGCGAGCAATAAGCTGTAGTTTTTTGATTGCTTGAAATGGTATAAAGCATGCCGCGCCGCTAAGTGCGGCATGCTTTTTTATTTGGAAAGATTTTTGTGAACGGCGACAAATTAATATGCTCCTGAATCATCTGGAAGTAGCTCATGGTTCACTCATGTTGACCAACTTCTCTGATATCTCACCTAAACTGGATTTAAGCATTGAAGGCTTGCGTAGCCAGCAATTCAGTGTCGGGGTTTTTATATTCATGCTTATAGGCGTGTTTGTGTTTGGGGGTATCATATACGCAATTGCATTCGGCAAGTCGGGCGCCAAGTCGTTGAAGACGGGCGAAAAGGTAATGGTAGCCGCGATCATCATGGGCACGCTGGTTGCAGTAGCCATGGGTGCGGTACAATTATTAACTGGATATCTTTTTTAGGCAGTTAGATTTCGGAGGTAATGATGGGTGCTATCAGTGAATACCTGAATTCATTAGGTGATGGTTGGTCGATATACTTGTGGCTTGTTGCCGGCGCAGGGATTATTGCGGCATGCGCATATATGATGGTCTGGGCGGCGAAAAATGAGCAATTTGACGAAGACATCAAATATCTGGTTTTTTCCGAGGGTGACAAAGACAAATTATCACCGGGGGATTATGCCAAATATCAGGAAGTGCTAGCCACGCAAGAAAAAAGTCGTGAGCGCGTACTTAAAATGCATGAAATAGAGAGGCATGGCTAGTTGGGACAGTGGCAGAAATTAAGGAAAGGCGAGAAAGGAATACTGGGTATTACGGCCTTTATTGTACTGGCATTGATGGCACGTAATTTCTGGAACATCGAGACTGAGAAAACCAAGGACAAGGGTATTCCGTACTACACAACGGCGTCGGCATCCTTGTCCCAGGAAGCAATGAGCATATACCAACGAAATGACTGCAGCGAATGTCATTCCTTATGGGCGGTGCGCAATATATTGCGGGCAGACGTTCCGGCCCCCAAGCTGGATGGTATAGGATCAATACGTACCGGCGGCGAAGCTTGGTTTTACCGCTATTTCTCGGCACCTAATCCGCAAACCATTTTGCCTTCACGTCTCAAGAAGCGGTGGCGTATGCCCTCATACAGTGCAATGTCGGAACATGACCGTCATATACTGGCAAAGTACATGGCCAGCCTTAAGGTAAAGGACTGGTACCTTGAGGAAACGCGCAAGGCGGAATATGAAAAACTGACCGGGAAGACTTACCATGCCGACACCTCCAGTAACAACTAGGGCGCGATTTATCAAGGGCGTGGCTGCCATTCTGATAGGTTGTGCGGTTAATTATTTCGGCGATCGGCTGCTGGGCATCAAAATCGAGTTGTTTCACGGCATTCAGACTTTCAGTTTTCTGTGGATACTGGACATGTTCGCATTGCCGTTTTTTGTGGGCATGCTGGTAGCGGTAATTTTCGGCCTGGGCGGTAAGTGGCTATGTTATTTCCCGCCATTAATAGTCAGGGCGATAAGTTATTATGAAATTGCACATATGACTGGTGTGCCGCAAGGAGAAGCGCTCATGCCTCTGGGATGGTGGGGATTCTTTGTGATTCTGGTGGTAGAAGCTTCAGCTTTTGGCGGGGTTATGGGCGAAATCTGGGTGAAAGGAACTTATGGCAGGAGTCCGCGCCAAATGATCTACAAGGAATCATCCAACGAGGCTGGCGAAGAATAGATGGCAAAGTTTTTAGGGCAGCACAAGCTCGATTCGAGTGAATGGGCGCAGCGGAAAAAGTATTTGCATGCCACTCTTGTTACTTGCGTGGTTTTGGTTTTTATAGGTGGAGCACTGCATGTTGTAGACATAGGTACGGGCCGGATGGGGGATATGCGCAAGCTGGCCTCCTATAACCTGAAAGATGAGAGCAAGCGTGTTCGTGCAGCAGGTGAAGACATCATGCTGCATTATAAAAACGAACATGGGATAAACCGCGGTGCTGGTTACACTGTCGCGCAGGCCGAAAATTTGCTGCCGAAAGCGAAATGGAAGGAACTGGATACGACCATACTGATTCCCGCGGGCCCCTTTATCATGGGAACAAGCCTTGCGCGCTCCGATCCGCAGAATCATCCGCAGCATACTGTAACAACACCCGCCTACAGGATAGACAAATATCTCGTAACCAATGCCCAATATGCTAGGTTCATCGCCGCAACAGGGCATCGCCCGCCATCAGACTGGAAGAACGGAAAGATTCCCGAGGGAGAAGAGTTGCATCCCGTTACATTGGTTGACTGGTATGACGCAGCAGCATATGCAAAATGGGCTGGTAAGCGCCTGCCTACTGAGGCCGAGTATGAAAAAGCCGGGAGGTCAACGGATGGCCGTACCTGGCCGTGGGGCAACAAAATGGATCCGGCGCGACTGAATACCTATTACAACGTAGGTTCGGCTACTAATGTTGGCGCCTATCCCAAAGGCGCTAGTCCATACGGCGTGATGGATCTTTCCGGCGACGTCTATGAATGGATGAAGAACGACTTTTTCCCCTATCCGGGAACCGATGCTCCCCCAGAGATGTTCAAGGGGAAGGTAGCCAAGGCGGTGAGTGCGAAAGACCGGGCAATGAAAGTGGTGGACCTGGTTCCGATCGACGTAAATTACAAAGTATTGCGCGGAGGTTCGTGGAAGAGCGATCCGTTCTCCACGGCGCTGTATCATCGCAATTATGAGTTGCCGAACATGGCTTCCGACTTTATTGGCTTCCGCTGCGCGGAGGATGTCAAAAAACAGGGTAAGGGCAAGAAGTGATTACACGAAAAAATCTGATGCTGCATGCGACGATTTTGTGCATAGCGCTGTTCTGGGTCAATGAAAGCCATGCGGCGGTGGACAGTTATCGTTATCTGCATGTAACTGTCGAGACGCCTTATACGATTTTCCTCTTCTTGCTGGCAGGAATTCTTGCGCCGTTCGTGTTAATGGGGATACTGGTATGGCGCTTTATTGGGCGCAAGCCCGAGACGACGGATAACTTGTCCATTTCGCCGGAATCGGAAGAGGGCAAGGAATGATCGGGGGCATGGTAAGAGTTGGTATTGGCCGGGCAACGATGGGATGTGCAGCGCTACTGGCAAGCCTGATTCTGTTGTTTGCTGCTCCACCGGCATTGGCTGCCGATGCGGCGGCACAGCAAAACAATAGTGCGCAGGTGCTCGAACAGTTTGATCGGCAGCAAGTACAGCGTGTTGGGTCAGACAAATTGACCGACCATAAGAAGCACGTAATTATATTTTTGCTGGGAGCGCCATTGATTATCATGCTGCTGATTACTGGCGGGCTAGGTGTCGCCATGGGAGTATATGGCAAGCAGCAGTTGTTTGTTACCCATATGCTCTTCGCGGGCCTGACTATAACGCTGGCCTTGGTACATGCAGTGGTCAGCGTGATCTGGTTTTTCCCATTCTGAATTCCGGGCAGGAAAGAGCGGTTGGCCTGCCTGCCTTGGCGCGCTCATTTCATTTGTTTGTTATACCTGCAATAACAAAAGCATAGTCCGCTCATCCATGCTTGTGGAAAAAACGCAAACCCTACCTGTTGCACACGATGACCGATTGACCGGATATTGGCTTCTGGCCGTTCTATATGGGCTATCCGGCTTGACCAGTGTGGCATATGAGGTGCTATGGGTGCGCATGTTGTCATTGCAGTTTGGCATCAGTGTATTTGCCGTTGTGGTAACGGTCGTGGCATTTATGGCCGGTCTGGGCGGAGGAAGTTTGTTCGCGGCTCGCAAGGCTGCGCGAATCAAAAAGCCGCTTTTGCTACTCGCATTGCTTGAGGGCGGCATCGCGCTTTATGCGCTGCTTTTGCCACTGCTGCTGCAAATGACTTCGGCTTGGGTCGAAGGCGCGGCAGCACAGCTTACCTTGTTCCAGTGGTACGGCTTGCTGGCGAGCGCTGCATTGTGTTTGCTGATGTTGCCTGCCTTTGCCATGGGGGCGGGATTTCCGTTGATACTGGTGGCCGTCGGCAATCAGTCCGGACGATTGGGCACCGTATATGGTCTAAATACGCTTGGTGCCGCGTGTGGAGCGTTGGTTCCGTTATGGCTGCTGCCAACACTGGGGTGGAGCGCAGCGGTCAGGGTGATGGCCGGTATAGGAATGCTAGTGGCGCTGGCTTTCCTGTTGCTTGCCTCACGACATCATTCGAAGCAGCCGGGTTCGGCCAAGGGCGATATAAAACGTCCTCCGGGGACCGCACTACTGGCTTATGCCGGCATCGGTGCTGCGAGCCTGATATTGGAGATAGGCTGGACGCGCCTGTTCGGCATGGTCATGTT
>CAZMSI010000140.1:0-5497 GCA_964568895.1 uncultured Sideroxydans sp.
GTTTCCAGCGAATTGCCCTGCTGCGTTTCCCCACCCTTCTGATTGAGTTCCGGGCAGGCTTCGACCACCTGGTTGCTGAAGCAGTGTCCGCTATTCAGCAGTAACACCTTCTCCGAGGTTAGTTCGCTGGCACGGATGGAACGTTTTTTTGCCCAGGGATGGTCGCTCGGCACCAGCACGTTAAAGTCTTCGTCGTAGAGCGGGCGGGTGGCAATGCCCGGGCCACCAAACGGCAGGGCGATGATGATGACGTCGAGCCGGCCGTTGCCGAGCAGGACTTCCAGGTTGGCGGTCAGGTTTTCCTCCACTTCCAGCGGCATTCCCGGAGCCTTGTTTTTCAGGATGGGAATCAGGTCCGGCAGCAGGTAGGGGCCTACGGTGTAGATGGTGCCCAGCCTTAGCGGCCCCGCCAGTTGATTCTTGCCATGGCCGGCGATTTCCCTGATCCGCTCGGTTTCTTCCAGAACACGCTGGGCCTGCGCCACCACCAGTTTGCCCACCGGCGTGACGGTTACTTCGATTTTGTTGCGTTCGAAAATTCGTATGCCCAGGTCGTCTTCCAGCTTCTGTATGGCCAGCGACAGGGCCGGCTGGCTGACGAAAGTACGTTCCGCTGCGCGGCGAAAATTGCGCTCCTGCGCAACGGCAACGATGTAACGCAATTCGTTCAGGGTCATGGCTGCGGCTTGGAGTCATTGGATATAGACATGGTTGATGATACCTGCATAAATAATTAGTTCAATTTATCGCGATATTCGGTGCCGGAAGCAGATAAAATGGCCGTTCGCTTCAATCAGGACTTTCCCCCCGGGCAACTTCATGACAACAACGGCCAATCCTCCCAAGCTGGGTTTTATATCACTGGGCTGTCCCAAGGCGGCATCCGATTCCGAATTAATTCTCACCCGGTTGCGCGCCGAAGGTTATGAGATCACCGGCAGCTACGACGATGCCGAACTGGTGGTGGTGAATACCTGCGGCTTCATCGACAGTGCGGTAGAAGAATCGCTGGACGCGATCGGCGAGGCGCTGGCCGAAAACGGCAAGGTGATCGTCACCGGTTGTCTCGGCGCCAAGGGCGATATCGTGCAGCAGGCGCATCCGAAAGTACTGGCGGTGACCGGCCCGCATGCCACCAGCGAGGTGATGGATGCAGTGCACGCGCACCTGCCCAGGCCGCACGATCCCTACCTCGAACTGGTGCCGCCACAGGGCGTGCGCCTGACGCCGAAACATTACGCCTATGTGAAGATTTCCGAAGGCTGCAACCACCGCTGCAGCTTCTGCATCATCCCCAGCCTGCGCGGTGATTTGGTCAGCCGACCGGTGGGTGAGGTGATGCTGGAGGCGGAGAAGCTGGTCGAGTCGGGCGTGAAGGAATTGCTGGTGATTTCTCAGGATACCTCGGCTTACGGCGTGGACGTGAAATACCGCACCGGCTTCTGGAACGGGCGTCCACTGAAGACACGGATGACCGAGCTGGCCTCGGCGATGGGCGAACTGGGCGCCTGGGTGCGGCTGCATTATGTCTATCCCTATCCGCACGTGGACGAGGTCATTCCATTGATGGCCGAAGGCAAGATCCTGCCCTATCTCGACATCCCGTTCCAGCACGCCAACCGGCGCATCCTCAAGCTGATGAAGCGCCCGGCCAGCAGCGAGAACGTGCTCGCGCGCATCGCAAAGTGGCGTGAGATCTGCCCCGATATCGTGCTGCGCAGCACCTTCATCGTCGGTTTTCCCGGCGAGACCGAGCAGGAGTTCGAGGAACTGCTGGAATTCATCGAGGAAGCCGACCTCGACCGCGTCGGTGCCTTTGCCTATTCGCCGGTAGAAGGGGCGAAGGCGAACGAACTGCCGGACCATGTGCCGCCGGAAGAGCAGAACGAGCGGCTGGCGCGGCTGATGCAACTGCAGGAAGAGATCAGCACCCAAAAGCTGGCAGACAAGGTCGGGCAGACCATACAGGTGCTGGTGGACGAAGTGGATGAGGAGGGTGCGATCGCGCGCAGCGCAGCCGATGCGCCGGAGATCGACGGCATGGTCTACATAGACAATGGACAGACGCTGCAAGCGGGCGAATTCGTTACCGTGCACATCACCGATTCGGATGTCCACGACCTGTGGGCGGAACTGGTGCAGTAGGCGAATTAGCCACGGAGTAGCATGGCAATATCCTCGTGTTTGTTTTTGGTGGCGAGTGCGAGCGGGGTAATGCCGTTTTGATATTGCGCGTTGCGGTCTGCTTTGTGCGCCAGCAACAGCTTGACCACTTCGAGATGTCCATTGGCGCAGGCCTTGTGCAATGCCGTCCAGCCATCGTTACTGGCCAGGCTTACATTTGCGCCGCCGGAGATCAGCTCGGTGCAGGCAGCCAGATGGCCGCGGGTAGCACTCTGTAATAGCGGTGTCCAGCCGTGTCGGCTTTGTGCATTTACATCGGCTTGTTTGGCAATCAAAAGTTTCACCACATTGCTATATCCGTTGAATGCTGCCCAGTGCATAGGACCATATCCTGCAGTATCGGTAATATTTACGTTAGCGCCACTTTGGATCAGTAGCTGTGCAATCTCCTCATTGCCGTTGAAGGATGAGATCATCAGAGGCGTCCAGCCGCGCTCATCGCGCGTATCCACGGAAAATCCGGCACTGAGATATTTTCCGACTGCCGTACGATCCTGATTTTCTGCGGATTTAAGGAAATCCTGCGTTGTGCACTGGTAGCCAAGCGCTTCGATTTCCTGTCGTTCGTGACTGTCGATATTCCCCCACGGGTCGTCGTTCTGTTTATTCGATTGATTGAGCAAACGTTCATACGTCATGCTCAGGCGATAAATTTCGTTGGCTATTTCCCCGGGGAATCCCTGGCGCGTTCCGCCACGGGAATCGATCAACAGGTCCGTGAAATATGGTTCCATCTGCGGGGTTCCCCACAGTTCGACCATTTTGTTGAGAATGCGAGGAAACTTCTTCTCAAGCTCTTGCGGATAGAACTCGGTATTTCCCTGCAGCAGATTCAGCATCGATTCATTCATGACGGCTTATCCGGTTATTCTTACCATTTTGACGCAATTTGCTTGAATCGGTTCTTTTTTAGCCGTTTATTGGGCAAAAAAGTACACTGCTTCTGCCTGTTCGCGCGTGCGGCGGAACGGCGGCAGGCTCTGCCAGATGCGCCGGCCGTATTGCTTGGAAATCAGGCGCGGGTCGCAGATCATCAGCACGCCGCGGTCGGTCTCGTCGCGGATCAGTCGTCCCGCCCCCTGTTTAAGGTTGATCACCGCACGCGGCAACTGGTATTCCATGAATGCGTTGCGGCCCTGTTTGTTGAGCTCGGCGATGCGCGCGGCCAGCACCGGATCATCGGGCGGCGCGAACGGCAGCTTGTCGATCACTACCAGCGACAGCGCTTCGCCGCGCACGTCCACGCCTTCCCAGAACGACTGGCTGCCCAGTAGTACCGCATTGCCGTGCTCGCGGAAGCGGGAGAGCAACTCGTTGCGCGAACCTTCGCCCTGCAGCATCAGCGGATAGTGCAGGCCTCTGCGGTCAAATTCCGCGGTCAGGATTTCGTGTGCGCGCTGCATCGCACGCAGGCTGGTGAACAGCAGGAATGCGCGTCCCTTGCTGGCCTCGATCAGCGGCAATGCTGCCTGCACCACTGCATCGGTATAGTTCGGGGTATTCGGTTCCGGCATCTGTTGCGGCACATACAGCAGCGCCTGTTCCGGATAATTGAATGGGCTGTCCCAGCACGCGGTGCGGGCCTCCGTCAGCCCCATCTCGGCCTGGTAGTGTCCGAAGTTCTGCTTCACCGCCAGCGTGGCGGAAGTGAATATCCATGCCCGCGGATGACCACCGATCTGTTTGGCGAAAATTTCCGCAATCGAAAGTGGCGTAATGTTGAGTTGCACGGAATGGTGGAAGACTTCCAGCCATTTTACGTTTCCGCTGCCGGTCTCTTCGCCGCGCCATGCAGTGATCATCTGCAACAACTCCGCGCCGCGCTGCCAGCATTTTTCCAGCCCCTCGCTGCGTTCCGCCTGTTTTTCCAGCAGCGCATTGAGGTTAGCAAGTTTGTCGCCCAGCATCTTCATCGCAGGCGCGAAATCCTTGATGTCGCCAACCGCATGGGCCGGCATGCGGCCTTCCCTTTTGAACGCCAGCCGCAAATCGCGCGCGGCCTTGTCCAGCGCATCGGTGGCGGTTGGGAGTGCCGAGAAATCCTTGGCCGAGGTCACCGCTTCCAGTCGCGTGTCGCGTGCCAGATCCATCAGTTGCGAAGTCGAGATGCTCTCGCCGAAGAACAGGCTGGCAGTTTCCGGCAACTGGTGCGCCTCGTCGAAGATCACCGTATTGACCGCAGGCAGCAGCTCGGCCACGCCTTCGTCGCGCAGCATCACGTCGGCGAAGAACAGGTGATGATTGACCACCACGATGTCGGCCTCCATCGCCTCCTTGCGTGCCTTCAGCACGAAGCATTCCTTGTGCTGCGGGCATTCCTGCCCCAGGCAATTATCGCGCGTGGAGGTCACCTGCATCCACACCGGCGAATTCTCCGGCACGTCGGCCAGCCCGCTGCGGTCGCCGGATTGTGTGACTTGCGTATATCTGGCGATCTTGCCCAAGTGTTTTACATCCTCGCGCGTGGCGAAGCGCCCGTCGGACTGCGCGCGTTCCAGATGGTAGTGGCACACGTAATTGGCGCGTCCCTTGAGCAGTGCTACCGACACCGGCGCGCGCAAAGCATCGCGCACCGTGGGCAGGTCTTTCTGGAACAACTGGTCCTGCAGGTTCTTGGTGCCGGTGGAAACGATCACCTTGCCGCCGGCCAGCAGAGCTGGCACCAGATAGGCGAAGGTCTTGCCGGTGCCGGTGCCGGCCTCGGCCACCAGGATGGCGTTGTCGCGTATCGCCTCGGCTACCGCCAGCGCCATGTCGCGCTGCTGCGCGCGCGGCCGAAACGACGCGATTTCGCTGGCTAGCGGGCTTTGCTCGGAAAAGAAACGTTCGACTTCGGCAGACACGATGCAGGCAGAAATAATTTACAGCTGAGATGGTATCCGAAAGTGGCTTGCTCCGGGATTTTGTTGTGCGGTATCGTGCATTTCAGGGATTTACGATTCAGCGGCAGGAGACTGGGTAATGCAGATTTGGGTGGATGCCGATGCGTGTCCAAAAGTGATCAAGGAAATCCTGTTCCGCGCGGCGGAGCGGCGGCAGATTCAACTGACGCTGGTGGCGAACAAGATGCTGTATTGCCCGCCATCAAAGGTGATCCGGGCGATGCAGGTGCCGGCGGGTTTCGATGTGGCCGACAACAAGATCGCACAGATGGTGGAGCGGGGTGACCTGGTGGTGACTGCCGACATTCCGCTGGCCGCCGATGTGCTCGAGCGCGGCGGCCACGCGCTGAACCCCCGCGGCGAGTTCTATAGCAAAGACAATATCCAGGAGCGGCTGACCATGCGCAATTTCATGGAGGGGCTGCGCGGCA
>CAZMSI010000141.1:0-4272 GCA_964568895.1 uncultured Sideroxydans sp.
ACCAAGTTTGCAATGATCCAAGCTGCCTGCGCGCCCTGCTCAGAGATCTTACCTGCGAAAACGACGAGCTTGCATCCGACAACGACCGCCTCACTCGGATCTGCCAGCAAGTCGGCAGGCTGTGCGGAGATCTCACGGAGCAGGTCCGAGAGTACATGGATTGTTTCAAATGACCAGCAACCTCTGCCCAGTTTGCGCCGGTGACGGTTCCCTCAACCCATGGTCGCCAGTCAGCCAACAGCTTCGATGCTGGCGCTGCGGTGGCTCGGGAGAAATCAGAGACCCTGACGAGAACGAAGAGGAAGATGATGAAATACCCGAAGAGTGAGTGGAAATGGTTCGGAAATGCAGCACACTTCTGCCTTGGGCAGTGGTGTAGATTTCACCTCGCTACCCAGGTTGGGCCATGGTTGATCTCAACCGTTGGCGAATTGGTCCCCCTCAGCTGCTCTCAGGGCAGCGAAAAAAAGGAACATGAATGGTTGAATACTCATCCACTTGGTGAGGAAATTGCATACGGTCGCTTGTTTGAGACGATGGTGTTCAAGGCCGGTGAACCCTGCAATTCAGAATACTGCGATTGTGGCATTCCTGAACCATCAGGCCATGAACTCGCTAGGCTGCCAGCAAACAGCCGCAAGGATGCCGCAGACAACCACATGCTGCTCTGCATGAAATGGGCAGACAAGGAGGAGAACGATAGTGACGACTGAGACCGTGGAGCAAGGCTCCCCAGAGTGGCATGCAATCAGGTCAAAGGGTATCGGAGGTAGCGACGCTGCCGTAATCCTTGGCCTCTCTCCTTGGAAGACAGCTCTCCAACTGTGGGCTGAAAAGCGAGGCATTCTCGAGCCAGAAAACCTGGACAACAAGGAGTGGATTCGGTGGGGAACTCGCCTCGAACCAGTCATCTGCGAGGCATACAGCGAAGAGACCGGAAGAGAGATTGTCGTCCAAGATCAGGTCATTGCCCACCCTGATCATCCGTTCATGATTGGGCACATCGACCGCAGAACAATTGACCCAGTCAAGGGAACAGGAGTTCTCGAGGTTAAGAACGTCGGCGCTCGCATGTCGAAGGACTGGACCGACGAACCACCGCTCATCTACCAGATCCAACTCCAACACTATCTCGCAATCACAGGGGACCAGTGGGGGAGCCTCGCAGCACTCGTGGGCGGACAGTCTTTCCGGTGGGCAGACATCGAACGGAACGATGCTTTCATCGAGAAACTCATCGCGAAAGAGGAAGAGTTCTGGCGCATGGTTGAAGAGAACGAGCAACCCATGACGACTGGCAAGGACAACGCCTTCATGGCTCAGTTGTACACGCCAGTCGAGGGCAAGGCTATCGAGCTTCCCATACATGCCTCGGAGCTTAATGTTCTGCGCAAGGAAGCCAAAGCACAGCTTAAAGAGTGGCAGGCCAAACTGGATACTGTAGAGGCAGAACTCAAATCCATGATCGGAGATGCTGAGATCGGTGCCCTGCGTGACGGTGGCGCGTACTCTTGGAAGAAGTCAGAGCGCAGTAGATACACTGTGAAACCTACAACGATTCGGACATTGCGGAGGATGAAGTAATGGCAAAAGGTGGAGAGATCGTCAGCCTGAACGAGCGTAACAAGCAGGTCCGTGCAATCCTCGAGCGGCAGAAGGATCAGATCGCAATGGCGCTACCGAGGCACATCTCGGTTGACCGTATGCTCAGGGTCGTCCTGACGAGCATCAGGCGCACCCCTAAGCTCCTCGAGTGTGACCAGATGTCTCTCCTCGGGGCCGTCATGGAAGCGGCACAGCTTGGCCTGGAGCCTGACGGAGTGCTCGGTCATGCGTACCTTGTGCCCTACGGCAAGAAGGTTCAACTCATCCCAGGATACAAGGGGCTGATCGACCTCGCACGACGCAGCGGCAACGTGGAGTCAATTCAAGCCCGCGCGGTGTACGAGGGAGACGAGTTCGACTTTGCCTACGGGGATACCCCATTCCTCACACACAAGCCTACGGCTGACCCTGGGGAACTTCTCGCGGTGTACGCCATAGCGAAGCTCAAGGGCGGCGAGACTGTCTTCGAGGTGATGTGGCGTACTCAGGTCGAGACAATCCGCAAGCGCAGTATGGCGGCAAACAACGGCCCCTGGGTGACAGACTACGATGAGATGGCGAGGAAAACTGCCGTCCGCAGGCTCGTCAAGTACCTCCCGCTGTCCGCAGAGGTGGCCCGAGCTGTTACGCTAGACGACATGGCGGAAGCTGGTATCCCCCAGGATCTCGAGTTCATCGACGTGACAGCAGAGGTTGATGACGAGCCTTCTGTTCTGGATAACCTGACGAATGACATCGCTATCCAGGAAGGAATGGACCCCGGCCAAGCCGAAGAAACACTGTTTGAAAAGGGTGCGTGATGGAACATACTCCTGGCCCGTGGAAGGTTGAACATATTGGAGAACCGAACGACATATGGTTTCTCTTTGACACTTCTGGACGGCAACTGGCGGACATTTTCGGTCACCATGACGACTCTGAAGCGAGCACAGATCCCTCAAGTAAAGAAGGCGCTGCCAACGCCAGCCTCATCAAGGAAGCGCCAAACCTACTCGCACTTCTGCAAGAACTTCTTCAACACGGAACATTCCGCGTGGGTTGGATAGCGTTGGATGACGGACTCCTTGGGTACGAATGGGCTCTTAGGACACAAGACGCCATATCCAAGGCAACTGGCGGTGCGTAATGCCTAAGCGTCCATCATTCAAATTGTTCGTCGGAGACGAAGAAGGACAGGTCAACTTCCACGGTGGAGAAAAGATGTCATTCTGGGCCAAACAGAGCAAGAGTGGCGCGGTATATTTCTCCACTAAATCACAGATAGAACTCGTTATTCCTGCCGGTAGGTGGATACAATTGTGGCCCACATTCAGGGCGAATAGCGTGGAAGATATCGACACGAGTGGGCCGAAGAAGACGAAGTACGGTCGGTTTACGGATGACGATTATTAGGAGGGGTTATGGCACAGGTTCTTGTGTGCTGCGAGGAGTGTCGGGGTAGTTGCGGAATTACTGTAACTCGATACGATTGCAATGGAGATCCTGTCACTAGCGTATTTGAACCCTGTCCGGTATGCGGCGGCGAGGGCGAGGTATGGGCCGAGGAGCCGCGCTGGTCACCCCGGATTCTCTTGGATGAAGTAGCCGCTGAAATGTGGGCGGAAGAGGACGCGCCATGAGCGAGGACAAGGTGCTCGACGCCGTCGCTGCCTCCCTCAGCTACCAACTGGCGAGCGCAAACAAGCGCGAGGCATATGAGGCGTACAACTACGCATCGGCTCGGCTGGACATGTGCCAAATCAGAGAACGGCTCGCCGAGATGAAGGCCCAGCACGAACCGCTTTCGTCGTTGCTTAATGGCCCGCTGTCAGCACGGGATCGCCTGTATGCAGCAGCCTTCTGGGTGGTCGTTGGGAGGATGCCATGATCATCGCCGCAATCATCGCGTTCACGACGCTCGTTCTCTTCATCATGACGTGGCAGCACCTCATTACACAGAGAGAGTTCCACAAGCTGGCAACGGAGATGTATGAGCTGGGGCGGTCCGTGCAATATCTCAGCATCCAGCTCGACCGGAAGAGGAAAGGTGGGGAATGATGGCACATACGCCTGGACCTTGGCACGCCGCACTCGAGCCCGGTGACGAGGTCGTCTTCGATGCTCACGGAAACATGGTCTGCGACTGTTCGATCGCGGCGAACGGGATCTCTCCAGAGGAGTTCGGACCCAACGCCCGCCTCATCGCCGAGGCTCCGAACATGCTCAAGGCATTGCGTGACCTTGTCGATATCAACGAACGGCACAACGAAGCGATGGCGGCAGTCATTGGTAAACCGACGGCGTGGACTGATGAATACCTAGACCCAGCGAGAGCCGCCATCGCCAAGGCAACCGGCGACGTTGACGAGCCATGAGAGAAAGGAACAGACAATGCGAAAGCCAATCGAACTCAAGACCAGCGACTTCGGGGAAGAGGGACGTGCCGTCAAGTGTTTCTACATCAACGGACAGCACGTTGACGATGAGGACGGCGAGAAGCTCCTCGCAACAGCCGAAAAGGCTCACCCCAAGATCTCGTTCGCCCCACCCAGAACAGAATGGTGGACACTCATCTCAGGGAGGATTCGGAAGACTGAGAACGGCGTTATGTTCAGCTTCCCTGTGACTGTCTGCTACGCAACTGGCCCGAAGAAAGCTAGTTGACGAGCCGTGAGCGGTTTGGTAGGA
>CAZMSI010000141.1:4372-5480 GCA_964568895.1 uncultured Sideroxydans sp.
TGGTAGGATGTTTGTGACCTTGGAGGGTCAAACAGTGAGAACAGACTTTCTTCTTGTAAACTCCAGTTGCCCCGTGCTGCGGGTCCAGGCCGTCCGGCCGTCCACTGTTGCCAGCAGCCAGCGGAAGTCGTTGCCGGGAGGGCTCCAAACCTCCCGGCTGCGCATCTTCTAGGGGCAGTGATGTCAGAATACAATGAAGTCCGTGGTCTTATCCTTGGGATCAGAGGATACGATGGGGATGAAATCCCAACGTGTTGGGAACCTGACGAGGGACAGTCTTGGTACTGCCGCCATTGTGATTGGTGGACACCAGATGATCCGCCTCCTCCCAGGTGCCCGAAGTGTGGCGAGACACAGTGATGGACGAGTCAGAACCCCACTTCCGCATCCGCAACTGGGACGTGTTTCAGCACTACAAGGATCGCTGCCCGCCGTGGATCAAGTTGCACTACGAGCTTCTGTCGTCCAAGGACTGGGTAACGCTGAGTGACCAAGGACGCATATTAGCAATTGCTTGTATGCTTATCGCTTCGAGGCACGATGGCATGGTCCCTGCCGATGGTGACTACATCAAGTTACGTGCTTACCTGCGTCAGAATCCTGACTTCAATGAGCTTGTAAGGTGTGGCTTCCTAGAACCTTGCGGAATCGTGCAAGCGGATGCTAGCAAAGTGGAGCGGATGAAAGCAAAAGATACACAGTCTGTCTCTGTTATAAAGAGTAAAAAGGATGCGGGGTTTGAGGACTGGTACGGCATGTACCCCCGCAAGGTCAACAAGAGTTCCGCCCTACGCGCGTGGAAGAAGCTCAGCGACAAGGAAAGAGAGCTGGCAACCGCCGCCCTGTCGTCACATGTCAAATACTGGGCAGCAGAGGGGACCGACACCCAGTTTATCGCTCACCCCTCTACCTGGCTCAATGGAAAGCGGTGGGAAGACGAACTCAAGTCGAAACATCTCGGCTCCGACGACGAGAACGCCAAGTACCGAGCGATGTACCCACCGGAGTTACAGTGAGAGGAGACGAGAATGAGTGACCGAATCGAGCGTTGTTCAATCTGTGATGCCGCCACCGGGCGCGCTGGCATTGCAGAGGACTCGATCTACTT
>CAZMSI010000142.1:0-5472 GCA_964568895.1 uncultured Sideroxydans sp.
GGCGTGGACCTGATGAAAGTCATGGGCAGGCAGTTTCATGCGGCGGAAAGGCTGGTTCGGGTGCGCGCCGCGCGCAACCCGAACGATGTGATCGAGGGAGCGCAGACGCTGGGCGAGCGGGTCGCCGATACGGTTGCTTCATTCGGCGGCTCCTGGACTTTCATCATCATATTTGCGGTCGTGCTGATCCTTTATTCCACCATTAATGTGGAACTGAAAGGCAGGGCCTGGGACCCGTACCCATTCATCTTGCTGAACCTGTTCCTGTCGATGCTCGCGGCGATACAGGCGCCGGTCATCATGATGAGCCAGAACCGTCAGGACAAAAAAGACCGTCTGCGCAATGAACTGGACTTTGACGTCAATCGCCGGGCGCACTCGGAAATCCAGGGACTTTCGCGCCGGCTCAACCTGCTCTTCGATAAGGTCGACGACCTGGAAGATCTGTTGCGCAAGGAATGATGATCGTATCCGGAAAGACAACGACGGTTGATCCATCTGGAACAGGGAGGGCTTCATGAAACACATATTGGCGGGCATGCTGGTGTTCTGGTTTGCCGGCACGGCTCGGGCGTTTGAACTGTCGAGCCCGGACATCGCGCAGGGACAGCGGCTGGATCGTGCGCAGGTGTATGGCGGCTACGGTTGCGGCGGCGAAAATCTTTCGCCGGCGCTGAACTGGAAGAGCGCACCGGCCGGCACACGCAGTTTTGCCGTGACCGTGTTCGATCCGGATGCGCCCACCGGACACGGCTGGTGGCACTGGCTGATATTCGACGTTCCGGCTGCGGTTGATTCCTTGCCCGCAGGCGTGGGCGTGAATGCGGCGCTGCCGGCCGGTGCAAAGCAGGGGCGCAACGATTTCGGTGAACATGCCTACGGCGGCGCCTGCCCGCCGGTGGGTAATGGCACGCACCACTATGTGTTCACCGTGTATGCGTTGAAAGTGGAGCAACTCCACGTCGATGCAGACGCCAGCCCGGAGCAGATCGATGCCGCGGTGCGCGGTAACAGCCTGGGCATTGCGCAGATTACTGCGACTTATGCCAGATGAGTTTGCTGCTGGTTCAGGAATCGCGCATCTGCAGCGCCTTCTGCGGCAGGTCGGTGATCAGGATGTCCACGCCGAGGCGCAATGCACGGCCGATTTCTTCCTTGCTGTTGCAGGTGTAGACCGCGATGGTTTTCTTCCACAGGCGCAGCAGTGTAACCGTTGCTTCGTCCAGCCTTGATATGTGCAGGCACATGCCGTGCAGGAACGGGTGCTGCGCGATCACCCGTTTTACGTCGGCGATGTCCTGTTTCGGTTCCAGGTTGTAGACCAGCGGAAACTGCGGTGCGATGCCGTGGGCATAGACCAGGCCGGCAAGGTGGAACGAGGAGACGAGGGCGTCGTCGCGCGCATCGCCGACCAGTTCCAGCGTCTGCCGCATCCTGAGCTGCCAGCGTGCCGGGGCTTCGTGCACACGGTTCTTGACTTCGATCAACAGGCCGCAGCGTGTGCGGTAGGCGGCGAGGAAATCCTGCAGGCTCATGATTCTTTCCGCTCCGCTGCTGCCGAAAAAATGCCGTGAGAAATTCTTTTCGCGCAATTGTGCGTAATCGAAATCGTCGATGTATTTTTTCGGCCAGCCCAGCTTGTTCAGGTAGCGGTCGTGCCACAGCACGGTGACTTCGTCGCGGCTCATCTGTACGTCGGTTTCGATGCCGTCGATGGCATGGGCCAGCGCGCGGTCGAACGCTTCGGCGGTGTTTTCGATGGCTTCGCGGTTTGCACCGCGGTGGGCGTAGATCAGGGTTTTGCTCATGCGCCTTGCTCCGGAAGACTGGCAATGAAACGCCGCATCGAGTCTTCGAGTGCGGCGAAGTGCGGATTATATGTCAGCCGGCGCAGGATGCCGGCGTTGAGGTTATGGCGTGTCAGTTCGCCCTGCCAGGCTTCCTCCGGATTGGCCCAGCAGGCTTTATAGCGCGCCGGATTGCTGCGGTAATAGTGCAGGCAGTCGACATAGCTGCCGCCGATGCCGTAATACGCGTCCTGCGGCGCAATCACGATGGCTGAATGCGCCGAACTGAGGATACGCTGCTCCGGCACTGCGCTGTTCACCGCTTCCACCTTTGGCTGTCCGGAAAACGCCTCAGGTCTGGTGGTATAGAGCACCAGCCTGCTCGCCGGGTTTGGGGAGGCGAGGATGAATTCCAGCGTGGCACGCGTATCGACCGTGGTGTCGTCCATGCTGGCCGCGGCGAACACCGGCACCTCGGGCGGATGCTGCAACAAACGCACCTGGGTGTCGGCGATCAGCTTCCATATCTGCGCCGCAGCGTTTTTGGCAAAGGACTCGTATTGGTACAGGTCGCGGTCCGGCAGCACATCCACCCACTGTGCTGCAGGCAGCAGCCAGCTATACAACTTGTGCAGGTTCGCCAGCCGGGCGAGTGGCGTGATCCTGAATGCCGGCACGAACAGGAACAGGCCGCGCACGCGTTCGTCCTGCAGGCTGTGGCGCACACTCAATATGCCGCCGGCGGAAAACCCGCCGAGATAGAGTTCGTCCACTTCCCGGGCCAGGCAGTTCGCGCCGAAGGCGACCGCCTTTGTCCATTCCTGCCATTGCATTTCGAGCTGGTCGCCGGGCACGGTGCCGTGACCCGGCAGCAGCGGCGCCATCACATGAAAACCCTGGGCCTGGAAGAACGCCGCCAGGTGGCGCATGAGGTAGGGCGAGTCGGTCAGGCCGTGGGTGAGCAGCATGCCACGGCGGGGTTTGCCGCTGGTCTGCGGCAGCAGTTCGAACGGCGCGTTGCCCTCGATGCGTGCTGCAGCATCGGCGCCGCGATGCACCTGCGCCAGCATGGCGCGCGTCGCGGCGATGTACTCGGCGAACGAATCGCCTTCGAAGGCGAAGCGCGAATTCAGTCCGGAAGGCTGCAGCCTGTCTGTTTGCACGACATCTGTCCCAGCGTGGAAAAGTTGTGCGGCAGATTACACAGATTCTGCCGGAAGCAAAAGTCACTTGTGCCGTGGTGGTTACGAAGCGCGCCGGTATTGAAAGCGGACGGTGCCTGTTGCATGATGGCAACCCCAAGGAGGATGCCATGCAAAAATCTTGTTCATGCAGGCGTATCGCAACTGGCGTACTGGCCGGAACATTTCTGCTGGGTGCCGTGCCGGCACTGGCAGCGGAAGACAGTGTTACGCCGGACCAGGTAGTGACCGCGCTCGAACAGACCTTCGGCGTTACGCCGGGTCAGCGCCGCAACCACATCAAGGGCACCTGTGCGCTCGGCGAATTCGTCGGCAACCACAAGGCGGCCAGAGCCTACACGCGCTCGCTGCTATTTTCCGGCAAGCCGGTGCCGGTGGTGGCGCGCTTCTCGCTGGCCGGCGGCAACCCGAAAGCGCCTGACACCGCAAAGAGTCCGCGTGGCATGGCGCTGGAATTTCGCTTGCCACATGAAGCCCTGCAGCACATGACCATGCTTAATGTGCCGGTGTTCGGTGCCGCCACGCCGCAAACCTTTTACGACATGATCGTGGCCAAGCGGCCCGACCCGGCCACCGGCAAACCCGATCCCGCAAAGATCAAGGCGTTCAAGGCCAGCCATCCGGACAACGCGGCGCAAGCGGCTTTCATGGCTACGCACAATCCGCCCGTCAGCTATGCCAACAGCGCGTTCTACGGCATCCACACTTTCAAGTTCGTCAACCGCGCCGGCAAGGTGACACTGGTGCGCTGGCACTTCGTACCGGAGGACGGCGAAAAGCGGCTGACTGACGCAGAGCTCAAGACGATGCCGCACGATTTTCTCGAGCAGCGCCTGATCGACCGCACCAAGCAGGGGCCGGTGCGCTGGGACATGATGGTGACCATCGGCAAGCCCGGCGATCCTGAAACCAACCCGACGCTGGCCTGGCCCACGAACCGCAAGCAGATCAAGGTGGGCACGCTGACGCTTACCCAGGCCATGCCGCAGCACGGCGCCGCGTGCGAGAACATCAACTACGATCCGCTGGTGATGGCCGACGGCATCGAGGCGACCGACGACCCGATCCTGCAGTTCCGCTCGCCGGCCTACGCCATCTCGTTCGCGAAACGTATGGCCGGGAAGTAAACGTTTGACGGAGTACTGGCAGCAACGTATATTCGATGCCCATGACGACGCGAACGACAACGCATTCCTGCTCGATGCTTCCCAAGCGACTGTGGCTGGCCAAACCAGCCATGCGCCGCAGCGTCCGTTCCTGAATTAATTTATTTTTTGAATTGGCAACTGCGGGTCTCCCGCGATAATGTTGCCATCGTGTTGTTACCGGGACCCGCTGAAATAACTTCAGGGTCTTGACCATGACAACATCAACAGCAACCGTTCCGCTCAACCGCGATGCCATTCTCGGTGTGGTCTTTGCGCTGCTCGCCGCCGTCGGCTTTTCCGGCAAGGCGATCCTGGTCAAGCTGGCCTATCTCTATCACGTAGACGCGATCACGCTGCTGGCGCTGCGCATGGTGTTCGCCGTGCCGTTCTTCGTCGGCGTCGCGGTGTGGTCCAGGCTGCGCCATGCCGCACCGTTGAACCGCCACGACTGGCTGCTGGTGCTCGGGCTCGGCCTGATCGGCTACTACCTGTCCAGCCTGTTCGATTTCCTCGGGCTGCAATACATCACCGCCGGGCTGGAGCGGCTGATCCTGTTCCTGTATCCGACCATGACGGTGATCCTGACCGCGGTGCTGTACAAGCGGCCGGTCAGCGGCAAGGTGCGCGCGGCGATGGCGCTGAGCTATGCCGGCATCGCGCTGGTGTTCCTGCATGACGTGGGCATCAAGCAGGGCGGCAGTGTCGTGCTCGGTGCGTCGCTGGTATTCTTCAGCACGCTGTCGTATTCCAGCTACCTGGTCGGTGCCGGGCATGCCATCCGGCGCATCGGCGCGACGCGCTTCACCGCCTACGCGATGATCGTGGCCAGCGCGGCCTGTCTGCTGCAGTTTGTTGTGCTGCGGCCGATGAGCGCGCTCGAGTTGCCGGTTCAGGTGTATGAATTGTCCATCGCGATGGCGCTGTTCTCCACCGTGCTGCCGGTATTCCTGCTCGCCTATGCGATCCGCCGCATCGGTTCCGACATCACCTCGCTGATCGGCTCCATCGGCCCGGTCAGCACCATCGCCATGGCTTACGTGTTTTTGCACGAGCAATTGTCGGCGCTGCAGATATTCGGCTCGTCGCTGGTGCTGGTGGGGGTGTTGATCGTCAGCCTGAACAACAAGCGTGCTTGACTGCATATAAACTGGTGGGTGAGGATGGATCGGAAAGGGCAGGTATAACTTGAGGACGATCTTGCAGAGGCTGCTGTTGCTGGCTGCACTGTTTGTGGCAACAGCCAGTTCCGCGCTGGCCGCCGTGCAACGGTACGACATCGAAGCCTTCGTGCACGAAGGCTGTCCGCATTGTGCCCAAGCGCGAGTGTTCCTGTCC
>CAZMSI010000143.1:0-5453 GCA_964568895.1 uncultured Sideroxydans sp.
GGTGATCGGCGGTGGCGACACCGGCTCCGACTGTATCGGCACTTCCAACCGCCACGGTGCGGCATCAATTACACAGATCGAAGTGATGCCGCGTCCGCCCGAGAAAGAAAATGGCGCATTGACATGGCCCTACTGGCCGCTCAAGCTGCGCACTTCCAGTTCGCACGACGAAGGCTGCGAGCGCGACTGGGCGATTGCCACCAAGGAATTCATCGGCCATAAGGGCAGGGTCACGGCGCTCAAGTGCGTGCGCGTCGAATTCAGGGACGGCAAGCTGGCCGAAATTCCGGGCAGCGAGTTCGAGATTGCGGCCGACCTGGTGTTTCTGGCGATGGGTTTCACCAATCCGCTGGCGCAGGTGCTGGACGCATTCGGCGTGGAGAAGGATGCGCGCGGCAATGCCAAAGCAACTACCGACGGTGCCGGCTGCTACCAGACCAACGTGAAGAAAGTGTTCGCGGCCGGTGACATGCGCCGTGGCCAGTCGCTGGTGGTGTGGGCGATCCGCGAGGGTCGTCAGGCCGCGCGTGCGATCGATGAATTCCTGATGGGCAGCAGTGTGCTGCCGCGATAAGAAAAGAACAGAATGAATTTCAAAGTAAAGAACGATACCTTCCTGCGTGCCCTGTTGCGACAACCCACCGAATACACGCCAATCTGGATGATGCGCCAGGCCGGACGCTACCTGCCGGAGTACTGCGCCACGCGCAAACGTGCTGGCAGTTTCCTCGACCTGTGCAAGTCTCCGGACATGGCGACTGAGGTGACGCTGCAGCCGCTGGATCGCTTCCCGCTGGATGCGGCGATCCTGTTCTCGGACATCCTGACCGTGCCGGATGCGATGGGTCTGGGCCTGTATTTCGCCGAAGGCGAGGGCCCCAAGTTCGAACGTCCGTTGAAGACTGAAGCCGAGATCAAGGCGCTGGCCGTGCCGGATATCGGAACCGATCTGAAATATGTCACCGATGCCGTGTCGCAAATCCGCAAGGCGCTGGATGGCCGCGTGCCGCTGATCGGTTTTTCCGGCAGTCCGTGGACGCTGGCCTGCTACATGGTGGAAGGCGGCAGCAGTAGCGACTATGCCAAGGTGAAGACGCTGGCCTACAAGGAGCCGGCGCTGATGCACCATATTCTGAGCGTGACTGCGGACGCAGTGACCGCTTACCTCAACGCGCAGATCGAAGCCGGCGCACAGGCGGCGATGATCTTCGATTCCTGGGGCGGCACGCTGTCGCATTATGCCTACCACGAGTTTTCGCTGCCCTACCTGAAGCGGATTGTGGATGGTCTGATCAAGGAAAAGGATGGCGCGCGCATCCCCAGCATCGTGTTCACCAAGGGCGGTGGCCTGTGGCTGGAAAGCATCGCCGACATTGGCTGCGATGCGGTCGGGCTGGACTGGACCATGGACATCGGCGTGGCGCGGCAGAAGGTTGGGCACAAGGTAGCGCTGCAGGGCAATCTCGATCCGGCAGTGTTATTCTCGACGCCGGACGCGATTCGCAACGAGGCCGAGAAAATTCTGGCCAGCTATGGTTACGGCAGCGGCCATGTGTTCAATCTGGGGCACGGCATTTCGCAGTTTACCGACCCGGAGAACGCGGCGGCGCTGGTACAGGCCGTGCATGAGCTCAGCCAGAAGTACCACTAAAAATGTCTAATATTGCGCGGGGTTATACACAAGCCCCGCGCCAGACCTGAAAGCCGCAAGGTAATTCTTCGCGGCTTTTGCGTTCTCTTGCAACGCGTTGTTTTTATTATGTATAATGATTGCATATAAAGTGGGCGGTACAATAAAACCGTATACACCATTAGCAGTTAGCGCGCTTATTACGAAGTTGCACACATTGTTATCCACAGATAATGTGGACAACAAAAAATAGGTAATCCGCTAAGCCGTTTAGCATTGTTTCGCAGAAATTACCGGAGAAGCGTTTACTAAATGACCATCATTCGTGTTGCGCTGGATGTGCCCCTGCACACGCTGTTTGATTACACGGTGGCGGATGATGTTGTCGTGGCAGTCGGGCAGCGCGTGCTGGTACCGTTCGGGCGCAGACAGATGGTGGGCGTGGTACTGGAGCATGCGGCAGATTCCGCACTGGATGCGGTGCGTCTCAAACCCATAGTGCGGTTACTGGATTCGGCGCCGTTGCTATCTGCTGCAGTGCTGACCCTGCTCCGCTTCTGCAGCAATTATTACCACTATCCGCTCGGTGCCACGGCGATGGCTGCCTTGCCCACCAGATTGCGCAGCGCCAAACCGCTGGCACGCAGTGAAGCGCAATCCTATACCCTGAGCGCGGCGGGTCGCGAGCTGGAACCGGAACAGATCCCCAGGCGCAAGATAGTGCAGCGCCGCCTGTTTGCCGCCCTGCAACAGGAAGTATTGACCCTGGCGCAGCTGCGCGCCCTGTCGCCGAGTGCGCCAGCCGCGCTCAGGGCGCTACGCGAGGCAGGCTGGGTCGAGCCATGCACAGCCGAGCCGGCCGCGTATAAGCCATCACTGTGCGATGCCCATGAGTTGAATGCCGAACAGCAACATGCGGTGGAAGCGGTCATGCAGTCGTCCGGCTATGGCTGTTTTTTGTTGCACGGTATTACCGGCAGCGGCAAGACCGAGGTCTACATGCATTTAATGTACCGGGTATTGCAGCAGGGCGGGCAGGTGTTGTTGTTGACGCCGGAGATCAATCTTACGCCGCAACTGGAAAGTTATTTCCACAGTCGCTTTCCGGAAGTCGAGACGGCCAGCTTGCACAGTGGGCTGGCAGAGGGTGTGCGGGCGCAGAACTGGCTGAACGCCCAGTCCGGCCGTGCGCGCATCGTGATTGGCACGCGCCTGGCGGTATTTGCGCCACTGCCGCAATTGGCATTGATCATCGTCGACGAGGAACATGACGCCTCATTTAAACAACAGGATGGCCTGCGTTACTCGGCGCGCGATGCGGCAATTTTCCGTGCCAGCCAGGGCGGGCTGCCCATCGTGCTGGGCTCGGCCACACCTTCGCTGGAAAGCTATCATAATGCCCAGAGCGGACGTTATCGCCTGCTGCGGCTCACCGGGCGTGCTCACGCGCAAGCACAGTTGCCGGAGATTCGTTGCATCGACACACGTAACACTGTGCTGAAGCACGGTGTCAGCGAGCAATTACTGGCTGCCTTGCGGCAGCGCCTGCAGCGCGGCGAACAGAGTCTGGTGTTCATCAATCGCCGCGGTTATGCGCCGGTACTGATGTGTACCGCCTGCGGCTGGTTGTCCGGTTGCCCGTGTTGTGCAGGCAAGCTGGTGCTTCATTTGAAAGACAGACGTTTGCGTTGTCACCATTGCGGCCACCAGGCGCGCGTACCGCATGCCTGCCCGGATTGCGGCAATGCCGATCTGCAGCCGGTGGGCATCGGCACCCAGCGCGTGGAAGAGGTGCTGAGCGAATACCTGCCCGAGGCGCGAATTTTGCGCGTGGATCGCGACAGTACCCGCAACAAGGGAACCTGGGATACGATGCGCCGTCAGATTGAAGATGAATCGGTGGATATTCTGGTAGGGACACAAATGCTGGCAAAAGGACACGACTTTCCCAAGCTTACGCTGGTTGGCGTGCTGAATCCGGACAGTGCGCTGTACAGCAGCGACTTTCGTGCCCCGGAAAAACTGTATGCGCAACTGTCCCAGGTGGCGGGCCGTGCCGGCCGCGCAGATCAGCCGGGAGAAGTGTTGATCCAGACCAATTTTCCGGATCATCCGTTGTTCAGCGCCTTGCGCAAGCACGACTACGACGCTTATGCGCAGACGCAGTTGGCCGAGCGCGAGCTGGCCGGGTTTCCACCTTTCGTCCATCAGGCCATGCTGCGCGCCGAGGGCAGACAGGAAGCTGGGGTGTATGGTTTCCTGCAGCAGGCGCACCAGGAGGCCGAAGCGCTGGCCATGGCGGTGGAAGTTTACGGAGTGGTGCCTGCCGCCCTGCCGCGCCGTGCCAGCCATGTCCGTGCGCAAATATTAGTGCAATGTGAATCGCGTAAACTATTGCAGCAATTTCTGGGCGAATGGCAACGGAAACTGGATGCCCTGCCCGATTCCGGGTTGCGCTGGTCGCTGGATGTTGACCCTCTGGAATTCTAAAAGGGGGATGCCACCATACACCTAAAGGGGGATTGACCTAACCTAGGTTGGGTATAGACTCTCGAGGAATTCGATATGTGACTTAACTTACCTAATGGAGGCATAGATGTCTGGCAGCGACACGATAGACAACCCGGACCGCCGCAATTTTCTGGGAAAAATCACCACCGCAGCAGGCGTGACGGGCGCGGCAGCGGCCTGCTGGCCTTTCGTCAGCAGCATGAATCCGAGTACGGACGTGCTGGCCAAGGCTACGACCGAAGTGGACATCAGCAGCATTCCCCCGGGCGGCGAACATACCGTGGCCTGGCAGGGCAAACCGGTATTCATCGTGCACCGCACGCCGGAGCAGATCAAGGCGATGGAGTCCAAGGAAACCACCATTGATCCGGAGGCCGATAGCAAACGCGTAGTCAAGCCGGAGTGGCTGGTTGTGGTCGGGATCTGCACCCATCTGGGCTGCGTGCCCAACCGCGATCCGGAAGGCGGCTGGCTGTGTCCCTGTCATGGCAGTATGTACGATGCCAGCGGCCGTGTAATCCGTGGACCGGCGCCGCGCAACCTCGAGGTGCCGGTCTACCACTTCGAGAGCGATACCAAGATCATCATCGGCAAGAAAATCTAAGGGGGCGCCATGATCAAGAAGACGATTTCCTGGATAGACGAGCGTTTCCCACTGACCGCATTCGTCAAGCACGAACTGACCGGCTATCCCACGCCGCGTAACCTCAGCTACTGGTGGAACTTCGGCTTTTTGGCCGGCTTCGTACTGGTGCTGCAAATTGCCACCGGCATTTTTCTGGCCATGCATTACAAGGCCGATTCCGGCCTGGCTTTCGATTCGATCCAGCACATCATGCGTGATGTGAATTATGGCTGGCTGTTGCGCTACCTGCATTCCACCGGCTCTTCAGCCTTCTTCGTGGTGATCTACGTGCACATGGCGCGCACCCTGTATTACGGTTCCTACCGCAAGCCGCGCGAGCTGCTGTGGTGGACCGGCCAGCTGCTGTTGCTGTTGCTGATGGCCATCTCCTTCATGGGTTATTTGCTGCCATGGGGTCAGATGTCGTACTGGGGCGCCGAGGTCATTACCAACCTGTTCCGCGCCACGCCGTTCATCGGTGACAAAGTGGTGATCTGGCTACGCGGCGACTTCAGTGTGGGCGACGCCACCCTGACCCGCTTCTTTGCGCTGCACTTCCTGTTTCCATTCATTATCCTGGGTGCAGTGGTGATCCATCTGGTGGCGCTGCATACCGTGCGGAGCAGCAACCCGTCCGGTATCAACCTCGCCGACAAGGACAACATCCCGTTCCACCCCTACTTCACT
>CAZMSI010000144.1:0-5326 GCA_964568895.1 uncultured Sideroxydans sp.
TGCAGATCGTCAGGGCATTGCAGAAAAAGGGCGAGATCGTCACGGTCACCGGCGATGGCGTCAACGATGCGCCGGCCTTGAAAAACGCCGACATGGGGGTGGCCATGGGCGTGTCGGGCACCGAGGTCGCCAAGGAGGCGGCAGACATGGTGCTGATGGACGACAACTTCGCCACCATCGTCACTGCCATCGAGGAAGGGCGCACCATCTTCGCCAACATCAAGAAATTCATCGCCTACATCCTGACCAGCAACGTGCCCGAGATATTGCCGTTTATTGCGTTTGTCGCGCTGGGCGCGCCGCTGGCGCTGACTGTCGTGCTGATCCTGACGATAGACCTGGGCACCGACCTGTTGCCCGCGCTGGGGCTGGGACGGGAGCGCCCGGAAAACGACGTGATGAAACAGCCGCCGCGCAAGCGCGAGGAAAGACTGCTGACCTGGACGCTGCTGGGCATGAGCTACGGCATCATCGGCATGCTGCAGGCGGCCGCCGGCTTCTTCGCCTTCTTCGTCGTGTTGTATCAGGGCGGCTGGACATGGGGGAGTGAGTTGCCCGATTCAGGCCTGCTCTACCGAACCGCCGTCACTTCGTTTTTTGCCGCCGTGGTGATCTGCCAGGTTGCGGATGTATTGATCTGCCGCACCCGGCGGCAAAGCATCCTGTCCGCAGGTATCTTTTCCAACAAGTTGATATGGGCCGGCATCGCTGTCGAGCTCGGTCTGGTGGCTGCCATTTCCCATGTTCCTTTCCTGCAGCCGTTTTTCGGGACGGCGCCGATAGGCTGGTTCGAGGTCTCGCTCGGCCTGCCGTTCGCACTTGCCATCCTGTTGGGGGACGAGCTCAGGCGCTGGCAAATCAGGCGGGGAAATCGCTTCGTGCAACGCTGGCTTACCTGGTAGCAGCCCCTTCTTCCCCGAACAACCGCACCCCCTCCGGTATATGCAGCGTGGAGGTGGGGAAGGCAACTTCCGCGCCATGCGCCGAGATGATGTCCAGCACCTTGAGCATGACGTCTTCCTTCACCTCGTGGTAGTGAATCCAGTTGGTGGTGCGGGTGAATACGTAGATGAAGAAATCCAGCGACGAGGCGGCAAACTTGTCGAAGTTGATGATCATGGTCTGGGACTGGTCGATTTCCTCGTGTTCCAGCAGCATCTGTTTCACATCCTTGACGATGGCGCGCACCTTGTCCGCATCGTCATAGCGCACGCCGATGGTTTCGTAAATACGGCGGTGCGACATGCGCGACGGATTTTCCACGGCGATGGTGGTGAAGGTCGAATTCGGCAGGTACAGCGGGCGCTTGTCGAAGGTGCGGATGCGCGTCAGGCGCCAGCCGATGTCCTCCACTGTGCCCTCGATGGCGCGGTCGGGAGAACGGATCCAGTCGCCCACCGAGAACGGCCGGTCGAGATGGATCATCAGGCCGCCGAAGAAGTTGGCCAGCAGGTCCTTTGCCGCAAAGCCGATTGCGATGCCGCCGACGCCGCCGAAGGCGAGCACGCCGGAGATGCTGAAGCCCAGCGTTTCCAGTGCAACCAGCGAGGCGGAAATGATGATGGACAGGCGCACCAGCTTGGCCAGTGCCTCGACCGAGACGTTGTCCTGGCCGGCGTGTGTCGTTTTGCGCTGGTGGACAATATTCGCCTCGGCGCGTTTGACGAAGCGGATCAGGAACCAGGCGATGCAGTAAATCACCGCGACGCTCTGTATCGGCTTGACGAGTGCGAACAGCGCCATGTGGGTGTTGTGGTAGACGATCTCGGCGGCGAATGAAATGCCCAGTACCCAGATCAGGATCGATGCCGGACGGCGCACTGCATCTACAAAAGAGTCATCCCACGGGTTTTCGGTGAGCTCGAATTTCTTGTAGAGCTGGTTGAGGAGTTTCTTGGCGATAAAATCGATCAGCAGCGTCAGCAAAACCACGGCAAACACCTGAATGCTCAACCCCCAGGTGCCGCTCAGCGACTCGATCCAGTGCCGGAATTTTTCCAATGACATAAACAATGCATCCTCAATATGTTCGGAACAGACGGACTTTAACAAAAAAAGCGCTGGCTGTGCCTGCGCAGGAGGCGGGCAGTGCCGCATGGCGCCGTTTGTTGCACTTCCACGCTACTCAAGCCCGAAGGTTGTATGGTATCTTGCGTTCATTGAAACAGAGCATTCCGAATACGCGCTAAATGAACTTCCTTGCCCTGATTGCCGCCCTGCTGCTGGAACAGATGCAACCGCTTGCGTCGCGCAAATCCCTTGCCGGCTGGATGACCGGCTACGCCGCTTTTTTCCAGCACCACTTCAATGCGGGGGAGCATAACCACGGCCGGATAGCCTGGCTGCTGGCGGTGCTGATCCCGGTGCTGGGCTGTGTGCTGCTGAATGACATGCTGCACCATGTCAACGCGGTGTTTGCCTGGGCATTCAGCGTGCTGGTGCTGTACCTTACCATGGGCTTTCGCCGCTTCAGCCACAACTTCACCGATATTTACCAGGCATTGCGTAACGACGATCTGGAGCGCGCCCGCGTGCTGCTTTCGGAATGGCGCGGTGAACCCTGCCATGAACTGAATGCGCAGGAAGTTGCGCGGCTGACCATCGAGGAAGCCTTGCTGGCCTCGCACCGCCACGTGTTCGGCGTGATCGTGTGGTTCATCGTGCTCGGTCCGGGTGGAGCTGTGCTGTACCGGCTGGTGCATTTTTTCCGGGCGCACTGGAACCGGCCTGAGGATGAAGTCGAACTCGGCCACTTCGGCGAATTCGCGCGGCAGATGTGCTGCTGGATGGAGTGGTTACCGCTGCGCCTGACCGCGATCACCTTCGCCATCGTCGGCGATTTCGAAGACACCATTTATTGCTGGCGCACCCAGGCCGCTGCCTGGCCGGATGCGGAACAAGGCGTGCTGCTGGCCAGTGGTGCGGGCGCGCTCGGCGTGCTTCTTGGCCAACCCATCCCCAGGGGCGGCGAAGCGTTCGACCGCCCCGAGCTCGGCATCGGCGACGAGGCGGATGCCGACTTCATGCAAAGCACGGTGGGGCTGGTGTGGCGTGCGCTGGTGTTCTGGATGGTGCTGCTGTTCCTGCTGACAGCGGCGAGCTTAATAGGCTGATTTCTCCACGCTCCGGCTGATGTCCTGAAACAGTTTCAGTCGGCGTGCATCGATCTTTCCTTCCTCCGTTGCCTGTCGAATGGCGCAGTCCGGTTCGTGCGAATGGCTGCAGTTGTAGAAACGGCAGTGACCGAGATACGGTGCGAATTCCGGGAAGCCTGCTTCAATGTCGGAAAAATCCAGATGATGCAAACCGAATGCCTGCACACCGGGACAGTCGATCAGGTCGCTGTCCGCGTTGAGGTGGTATAGCTTGGCGTGGGTGGTGGTGTGCTTGCCGGAATCGAGCACGCTGGAAATTTCGCGCGTGGCAGCCTGCGCGTCCGGCAGCAGTGCGTTGATCAATGTCGATTTACCCATGCCGGATTGTCCCACCAGTACGCTGCGCTGTCCTTGCAAATAAGGCAGCAGCGGTGCGATGTCCTGTATGGCAGATAATTCCAGCACGCGGTAGCCGATGTTGCGATAGGTTTGAAGTTGCGCGCGCGCGGCTTCGGTCTGTGCCGTGAGATCGCATTTGTTGAGCACGATCAGGGTCTGCAGTTGCTGATGCTGCGCGGCGAGCAGGCAGCGTGCCAGCAGTTCATCGTTGAATGAGGGTTCGCTGGCAACCACCACGATGAGCTGGGTGACATTGGCGGCGATCAGTTTTTCGCGGTGGGCAACGGAGCGGTAGAGCAGGGATTGGCGCGGCAGGATGTTTTCGATCACGCCCTGCGCGCCTGTCCCGAGCGAAGCCGAGGAATCCGAAGTGCGCTTGATGTGCACCTGATCGCCGCAGGCCACTTCGCTTTTCTTGCCGCGCGGCACGCATTCCAGGATTTCGCCGTCCGGCAGTTCTACCGAGTAGTGGCGGCCGAAGGCGGCAACGATTATCCCGTGTAAGGCGTCTTTAGCCACGGATTAACACTGATCGACACGGATCGAAAAACATCGGTCCCGATCGGGTGGCAAGGAATAATCCGTGTTCATCTGTGGCTAATGATTTTGTGCGCTGCGCTCAAATCTTGAACAGCGCGTCCACCTTGGCGGCGCAGATGAAGTCGTTCTCGGACAATCCGCCGATGGCGTGGGTGACATATTCCACACGGCACTTGTTGTAGCCCACCGCCATGTCCGGGTGGTGATCTTCGCAGTGCGACACCCAGGCCACAGCATTGACGAAGGCCATGGTGCGGTAATAGTCCTGGAACTCGAAGGTCTTGCCGATCATCTGGCCGTTCTGTTTCCAGCCCTCCAGCTGCTTGAGCAGGTTATCTATTTCTTCCTGCGAGAGTGGCGGAACGCCGCCTTCGCACGGAATGCAGCGCTTGTCGCCGAGGTTGCAGACTTGCTGGTTCATGTCTTCCTCACTTGAAATGATAGAAATTCTGGTTGAGATAGGCGCCGAGGTCTTGCTCGTGCTTATGGGTCATGTCCAGCTTGGCGGCGCCGCCGCAGACATGCAGTCGCGCCACCAGTTGTTGCGGGTTGTTCACGATGCGGTTGATGCGGGTAAATATCCTGTTGCCGTCGCCGCCCATTTTTGCATTGTGGCAGCGGTTGCAGTTGTACTGATCGAATAGTTTCTTGCCGGCCGCGGCATTGCCGTCGGGGAACGGGTCGGCCTGCGCGGCGGCGGTGGCGCAGAGTAGAAGCAGGGTGGCGGTCAGCAGTTTCATGGGCGTTCTCCTATGCAGTTTGCAGATGGTCGATGCGCACCAGCGCGGGCGGGTGCGAGTCGTAGAAAGCAGAATACAGCGGATCGGGCGTCAGTGTCGCAGCATTGTCCTGGTACATCTTGACCAGTGCGCTGACGAGGTCGGCGGCAGCGGTCTGTTGCGCGGCATAGCGGTCGGCCTCGAACTCGTGCCGGCGCGAATAGAAGCTCAGTAACGGCTTGAACAGGAAGCCGAACACCGGCAGTACCATGAAGAACAGCAGCAACGCTACTGCCGTGGTCAGCGATGTTGCAGGCATTTCCACACCCAGCCCGCGGTAAAACCAGTCCGCGTGCATCAATTGCGCCAGCAGCCACAGGAAAGCGAGGCTCATGGCAAAACTGTAGGCGATGCGCTTGAGCACGTGGCGGTGCTTGAAGTGTCCCAGTTCGTGCGCCAGCACGGCTTCGACCTCGGGCGTGGACAGGCGCTGCAGCAGGGTGTCGAAAAACACGATGCGCTTGGTTTTGCCGAAACCGGTGAAATAGGCGTTGCCGTGCGTGCTGCGCTTCG
>CAZMSI010000145.1:0-5293 GCA_964568895.1 uncultured Sideroxydans sp.
GGCTTACGCCGACCGTGGAGACCCGAACGGATGGTTCGAGGAATTCTACGCCCGTGCTGGCGGCGATATCCAAAAGGTATACTGGGCCGACTTGAAGCCCAACCCTTTGCTCCTCGACTGGATCGATGAACATCCTGCGTCCGTCGGCAAGCGAGCGATCACAATTGGTTGCGGTTTGGGCGACGACGCCGAGGTGTTAATGCAGCATGGCTATCGTGTCATCGCTTTCGACATCTCCCCGTCGGCTATTGCGATGTGTCGGCAGCGTTATCCCGATAGCACCGTGGACTACCGTGTCGCCGACCTGTTCAACTATCCTGCAGAGTGGCGACGTAAATTTGACCTGGTGTACGAGTGCAACACGATCCAGATTCTGGAAGGCCCGAGCCGGGCCCGAGCCCTTGAGGCCATTTCGGATCTGGTCGCCTGTGAGGGTGAAGTCATTGTTTCGTGTCGCAGCAGGAATAGTGGCGAACAGTTGGACACATTTCCACTGGCGCTAGACCGGGACGAGATCGATGGGTTCCGGCGGGCAGGTTTGTCCGAGATACGCTTCCTGGCCTACGATGACGAGCAGGACCCGCCGGTGCCGCATTTCTTTGCGGTCTATAAGCGACCGGTATAAAATTTCCCCTGCCCAAATGTCACTGGCAACAGAGTTTGCGGACGACATCCATGTGACAACACACCACATCATTAAGAGAGGTTATTCATGGCTAGTCTGGAAGCACACTATTCGGCCCGCGACATCGAGGAGCGAATCCTGGCCGCTATCCGCGCGGCGGGTTTGGATCCCGAGCAACGTCTGTCGCCAGATGAGCTGGGGGCGCTCGACCATTTCCATACAGGTGGAATCCGCGCTTCACGCGAATTGATTGAGCTGGCGCAGATCCGGGCGGAAGACCGCGTCCTCGATATTGGAGCCGGGCTGGCCGGCTGCGCCCGGCTGCTCGCTTCTGCGCCCGGCTGCCGCGTCGACTGCATCGAAATGTCTTCCGACTTCTGCACCGGTGCAGTACTGCTGAATCGGCTGACCGGCCTGGAGGAGCGAATCGAAGTACACAAGGGCAGCGCGCTCGACCTGCCCTTCCCCGACGATAGCTTTGATGTCGTCTGGATGCAGAATGTCGGTATGAACATCGCGGACAAACGGCAGCTCTACGGGGAGATCTGCCGGGTTCTCAAGCCGGGCGGCCGGTATGCCTTCCAGGAGATGGCCGCCGGGGAAACGGCCACGTCATATTTCCCACTGCCGTGGGCTACCGACCCTGCCGACAGCTGCCTTATTTCTACCGAAGCGTTTCGCTCGATTCTCGAAGAAAATGGTTTCATCGCCGAACTCTTCGAAGACACCAGCGAAGCTCATTTGAACAGCTCTACCGTAAACTCCGCGCCGAGTCCGCTGACCCTTGGAGTGTACGTCGACAATCTCGCGCAAAGAGCCGGGAATGCGCGGCGCAGCCTTGAGGAGGGCCAGGTCCGGTTTGTCAGGGGTGTGTTTCGGGCGCAATAAGCAATCGCGCAGCCCGGTAAATTCAAACGTTAGCCGCCCACTGATATGCCGTTCGCACAAAAATTCGCACTTGCCGCAGCCGTTCTCTCCTTTCCGGTGATATTGCCACTCATGCTTGCACAGTTTGGCGCCCGGCGCTTTCCGCAGCGCCGGCAGAAGTTCGGGTTTGTTGCCCGGGTCGCGGTTATTTCGTATTGCCTGGCGATTGCGGTGGCATTCTTCATATCGACGATCCTGCGGACTTTCGCACCGTCCATGGTCACCGGTAATGAACCGGTGGCGCCGGTCTTCGATTTTCTTTCTACCTACGAACTCACCATAACCGCCTGCATTCTCGTCCTCTGCACCATAGGCTTCAGTTTCGCCTTGCTCCCCAAACGACCATCCGGGACCGGATCACCCTGAATGCCCGGCAGCGAATTCAATCGTCAGTCGGGCTAATCCTTTTCCAGTACCACGAACGCCACGGCGACATCTTTTTCATCGCTGATGGAGACATGGTGGCGCGTGATACCCAGACGCGCCACATAGTTGGACAGTACGTCGTCGAAGGCCAGCAACGGCTTGCCCCGTTCGTCGTGGCCTATGCTGATGCGGCGCAGCGTGACGCTGGCACGCAGGCCGGTGCCCATTGCCTTGGCGAAGGCTTCCTTGGCGGCGAAGTGTTTCATCAGGTAGCGCGCCCTGTCGTTGCTGGTGGCATATTCCTCCAGCTCGCTCGCGCTTAGTATGCGTTGCGCAAAGCGATCACCGTACTTCTCTTTCAGATCGCTGATACGCTGGTAGGACACGATGTCCGTGCCGATGCCGAAGATCATGGAACGAGCAGTGCCTTCATTTTCTTTACCGCCTGCTCCAGTCCGATGAACACCGCTTCGGCGATGATGGCGTGGCCGATGTTAAGTTCGGCAATGTGCGGAATGGCGACGATGGGACGCACGTTGTGGTAGTGCAGGCCGTGGCCGGCATTTACCTGCAGGCCAAGGTCGTGGCCGTAGGCCACCGCCTGGCGGATGCGCTCCAGTTCCTGCTCGCGCGCCGGCACGCTGTCGGCGTCGGCGTATTTGCCGGTGTGGATTTCCACCACCGGCGCACCGGCAGACCTGGCGGCGTCCAGTTGCTGTTCGTCGGCGTCGATGAACAGCGACACGCGAATGCCTGCCTCGCCGCAGCGCTCGGTGGCGCGCTTCACCGCGTCGAAATGCCTGGCCACGTCCAGCCCGCCTTCGGTGGTGAGCTCCTCGCGCCGCTCAGGCACCAGGCAGATGTCGTGCGGCTTGATGCGCAGGGCGTTGTCTATCATTTCGTCGGTCACCGCGCATTCCAGGTTCATCCGCGTCTGCAGCATGCCGCGCAGGATTTCCACGTCCGCGTCCTGGATGTGGCGGCGGTCTTCGCGCAGGTGCAGGGTGATCGCGTCGGCGCCCGCCTCTTCGCATATCAGCGCGGCGCGCACTACATTCGGATAGCGCGAGCCGCGCGCCTGGCGCAGGGTGGCGACGTGGTCTATGTTGAGTCCCAGTTTGATCATGTTTTCTGCAAGTCCTTTATCAATTCCCGTGTGTGCAGCACCTTGCCGGCCAGGTAGTGGTTGAGCAGCATGCGCATCAGTTGCTTGCCCTGGCGCGCGCTGACCGGGTCGCGATAGTCGTCGGCGGCCATATCCTGCAATGTTTTACCCAGCACCGTCAAACCTTCCGGCGCATCCTCCGACTCCGGCAGCGCGCCGCGCTCGACCACGTAGCGGTATTGCGCCGTCGCAACAATCGGCCTGCCGCTGTCCGCTTCCCTGTCCAGTTGCAGCGCGTAGCCCAGTTCCTGCAGCAGGTGTTTTTCGAAACAGCGCAGCGTGGCGGCATGATCCTGTTCGTGCGCCAGCCGCTGCAGGGTCTGCTGGTAATAGTCGAACAGGCTCTCGTGCGCATCGTCGCGCGCCATCAGGTTGAGCAGCAATTCGTTCAGGTAAAAACCGCACAGCAGTGCGGTGCCCTGCAGTTGTGGCTGGCCGCCCTGCCATTCCGCGCTGTGCAGGGTGCGCACCTCGCCCTTGCCGAACCAGGCCAGGCGCAGCGGCTGGAAATTCATCAGCAGGCCGCGCAGTGCCGAGCGCGGCCGCCGCGCGCCGCGCGCCACCAGCGGCAGCCGCCCATGATTACGGCTGAACACTTCCAGCAGCAGGCTGGTCTCGCGAAACGGGTAGTTGTGCAGGATAAAGGCCGGCTCATCCTGGATACGCTGCTTACTCGCGGTCATTCCCTGGAACCTCTGATTAAGTCCCGCATGGCCGCGCACACGGTTTTGCAGGATAGGCGGCATGACACGGTGGGCGTAAGCCGCTGGTGCGGGAATGCCGCCTAAGCTCCGCCTCCCGCAATCGGCCGCTACGCGGTAACGTGTCGGCGGAGCTATATGCAAGGAAGGCGACGACGCGAAGGGTCATTCCCTTCGCTAGGAGCCTGACGCCGCAGACCGCCCGCAAAACCGCGTGCCCGAAGGGTTGCGACAAAAACGGGCGCTCGCCGTGTTGCGCTCCTTGGCATCGTAGAATAACTACGACCGGCGTCGCGCGCCTTGCGATCATCCCGTTTTTGTCAGCAACGCGGTTCATGGAGGACTTGATCAGAGGTTCCCTAACTCTTGCGTCGCCTGAAGGGCAGCGGCTTGTCCTTCAACTCTTTGGCGGGGATCCAGGCCGGCTTGGGTTTGTCCACCAGCCAGCTCCTGCCCGAGTTCCTCTCCTTGCGATACGCCTGTATAGCGGCCAGCAACTGATTCGGGGTCACCTGTATCGTCGCGTGCTTGCCCTTGCGCGGACAGGCGGCGAGCAGCTCCTTCAGGCGCAGGATATTTTTTCCGGCGTCGTCTTTCTTGCGCTGCCCCGACATCATCTCCTGTGCATCCGTCGAGAGCGTATAGCCGCCGTCAGCCTCCAGGACCAGGCCATGTGCCGATAGCTTCGCGAACGCATCCGACAACCTGATCTCGGAAGGAATCGTTCCCTGCATCAGGTCGATCGCCGTGACGATCTCGAGCAGATCGGCGGGCCGGCGCTTCGCCGCAAGCGACAGGGACAACAAGAGAATCGCATCAACATCATGAATCGGGTGCATGGTGAACCTTTTGAATTTGGAGAGCGACCGGGCAGGACGCGAGGATGGAAGTGTAATGGATGCGGCTGGGAAACAGGTGATGGAATCATGGGGGCTCAGACTGTGCCTGATTAACTCTATGGCTGTAATTTGGCCAAAGCCGTCCTCTGGTTGTCAGTATATGGTGACTGTTATTCTTTTCCCTAAGCTGTCGTTCATCGTCCAAGTACAGGGGCGCTACGTATCTTTTTATCGCGCAGCGCCCCATGCATTCTTATGAATGCGCTAGACTGCTAAAAATTACTCGATGATAAAAAATAAGGAAAGTAATTATGGTTGCCAAAAGTAAAACGGCAGTAAGACTTGCAAAAAACCAACCAACAGCTCCTGCCCCTGTAAATCCTGATACACCGTGGCCATTCCCAACACCCGGTTATGAAAAAAAAGTGGCCAGCAAGAAACCAACAACCAGCTCCATTGTTGCAAAATATGCAGCAAAGGCTTTAGAGGGAGTTTTACAGGAAACGATAGTCATTACAAAAAGCAGAAATGGGAAGCTTCGGAAGGCAGCGCTCGAAAATTCTCATGGAGTATGTGAGGCATGTGGTATCGATTATTCTCGCGTATTGGGCGGGTTGGGAAGGCGTGTTCTACAAGTACATCACAGACGACAGCTTGCCCTTACTGATGT
>CAZMSI010000146.1:0-5290 GCA_964568895.1 uncultured Sideroxydans sp.
CGGCCAAATCCGCAGGGCGGAATTGTGTGATGATATGGGATTCATCGATGGAAAGTGCCTAGCTCTTGCATCTGAATGCGTTCTGCATTCCACTGCTGAGA
Source organism: uncultured Sideroxydans sp. (assembly GCA_964568895.1). GTDB lineage: Bacteria > Pseudomonadota > Gammaproteobacteria > Burkholderiales > Gallionellaceae > RI-121. The sequence goes on from CAZMSI010000146.1 coordinate 102, forward strand.
ATCTTGAACGTCTCCACTGTGTCGATAGCTGTATATCACCAACGACCGCGCCGGGCAGCGAGTTTAGATGATCATATGCCCCCTTCGGGTCGATTGCGAAAGCTAGCGAATGGCCGGTTTGGGGAAGCGAAAAGTCGATGCCTGATGGCAGCTTTGGGCACACAGCAGCCATCCTTACAGAAGTACAAAATCACTGCTGAACTCACCAAACCGACTTCCCTCTCTCACCCCTGACTTTCTCGATCTCCCGCCGGTCGCGCTTGGTCGGCCGTCCCTTGACTGCCGGTTGCGGCTGCGCGCGGCGTTCGGCGGCGATGGCTTCGCGACGCGCCTTGCTGTCATCGGTTTCACGGTAGAGTTTCTGCGCTTCCGGCGCGGGGCCACGTCTGCCGGACAGGCCCAGCACTTCGACTTCGAATCGATGGTTGCCGACACGGATGTCGAGCATGTCGCCCACGGCCACCGCCCTGGCCGGCTTGGCGCGCGCTTCGTTGACCAGCACCTTGCCGGATTCCAGCGCCTCGACGGCGAGGCGGCGCGTCTTGAAAAAACGCGCGGCCCACAGCCATTTGTCGATGCGTAGTTTGCCGGCCTCTTCGCTCATGCAGCTTCCAGCAGTTTCCTGTAAACCTCGAGGTCGTGTTCTGAGAAACAGCAGAAGATCACTTCCCCGATGTCGGTTTGCGGCAAGACTTCGCGCACGGTGCTCACCGCAACGGCTGCAGCCTGCTCGACGGGGTAGCTGTAAACGCCAGTGCTGATCGAGGGAAAGGCGATGGAGCGGACGCCATGTTCATTGGCGATTTCGAGGGAGCGACGATAGCAGGAGGCCAGCAATTCCACTTCTCCATGGCCGCCGCCATGCCAGATTGGACCTACGGTGTGGATGACGTAACGCGCGGGCAGATCGTAGCCGCGTGTCAGCTTCGCTTCGCCGGTTGAGCAACCGCCCAGCGCGCTGCATTCTTCCAGCAGTTGCGGACCGGCGGCGCGATGGATCGCGCCATCCACCCCGCCGCCGCCGAGCAGCGATTCGTTCGCCGCATTGACGATGGCATCCACCTCCAGCGTGGTGATGTCAGCCCTTATTGCATGCAACACAGACACGTTAATCCTGCTTTACGCAATCCACGTAATATTTTCTCTCGCCGTTTTCCTCTGCCACCAGGCCGTGGATATCGGTCTCGAATCCGGGAAAGCGCTGGTTGAATTCACGCGCGAACTTGAGGTAATCGACAATGGTCTTGTTGAAACGCTCGCCCGGGATCAGCAGCGGAATACCCGGCGGATAGGGTGTCAGCAGCACTGCGGTAACACGGCCTTCGAGGTCATCGATCTCGACGCGCTCGATCTCGTCGTGCGCCATATGGGCGAAGGCGTCCGAAGGTTTCATCGCCGGTTGCATGTCCGACAGGTACATCTCGGTGGTCATCTTGGCGACGTTGTATTTCTTGTAAGTGTCGTGTATCTGCTGGCACAGGTCGTGCAGGCCGGTGCGCTCATACTTCGGATACTTTGCCGCGAATTCGGGCAGGATGCGCCAGATCGGCGAATTCTTGTCGTAGTCGTCCTTGAACTGCTGCAGCGCGGCCAGCAGCGTGTTCCAGCGACCCTTGGTGATGCCGATGGTGAACATGATGAAGAAGGAATACAACCCGCACTTCTCCACGATCACGCCGTGTTCGGAAAGATATCTGGTGACCATCGCGGCCGGAATCCCGTGCTCGTCGAAATTGCCGTTGAGGTTCAATCCCGGCGTGATGATGGTGGCCTTGATCGGGTCCAGCATATTGAAGCCCGGCGCCAGTTTGCCGAAGCCGTGCCATTTGGCGCCGCTTTTCAACATCCAGTCCTCGCGCGAACCGATACCTTCCTCGGCAATTTTTTCCGGTCCCCACACCTTGAACCACCAGTCCTTGCCGAATTCCTGCTCCACCTTGCGCATCGCACGGCGGAAATCGAGCGCCTCGAGGATGGACTCTTCGACCAGCGCGGTGCCGCCCGGCGGCTCCATCATCGCCGCCGCCACGTCGCACGAGGCAATGATCGAATATTGCGGACTGGTCGAGGTGTGCATCAGATAGGCTTCGTTGAACACATGCCTGTTCAGCTTGCGGCCTTCCGGTTCGCGCACCAGGATTTGCGAAGCCTGCGACAGCCCGGCCAGCAGCTTGTGCGTGGACTGGGTGGAAAAGATCATCGACTGCTGCGCGCGCGGTCGTCCGCGGCCGATCGCATGCATGTCCTTGTAGAAATCGTGGAACGCAGCATGCGGCAGCCAGGCTTCGTCGAAATGCAGCGTGTCGATCTTGCCGTCGAGCATGTCCTTCAGCGTTTCCACGTTATACACCACGCCGTCGTAGGTGCTCTGGGTGATGGTCAGGATGCGCGGACGCTTGCCCTTGTCCTTGATGAACGGGTTGGCGTCGATCTTTTTCTGGATGTTCGCCGGCTCGAATTCCGATTTCGAGATTGGCCCGATGATGCCGTAGTGGTTGCGCGTCGGCGTCAGGAACACCGGCACCGCGCCGGTCATCATGATCGCGTGCAGAATCGACTTGTGGCAATTGCGGTCGACCACCACGATGTCGTCCGGCGCCACCGTCGAGTGCCACACGATCTTGTTCGAGGTGGAAGTGCCGTTGGTGACGAAGAACAGGTGGTCTGAATTGAAAATACGCGCGGCATTGCGCTCGGATGCCGCCACCGGCCCGGTGTGGTCAAGCAGCTGGCCGAGTTCGTCCACCGCGTTGCACACGTCGGCGCGCAGCATGTTCTCGCCGAAGAACTGGTGGAACATCTGCCCCACCGGCGACTTCAGGAATGCCACGCCGCCGGAATGACCGGGGCAGTGCCATGAATAGGAGCCGTCCTGCGCGTAATGCGTCAGCGCGCGGAAGAACGGCGGCGCCAGCGAGTCGAGATAGGAACGCGCCTCGCGGATGATGTGACGCGCCACGAACTCGGGCGTGTCCTCGTGCATATGAATGAAGCCGTGCAACTCGCGCAGAACGTCGTTCGGGATGTGGCGCGAGGTGCGCGTCTCGCCGTACAAATAGATCGGGATGTCGGCATTGCGAAAGCGGAGCTCGGCAATGAAGGCGCGCAGGTTCTTCAGCGCCGCTTCGGTTTCTTCCTTGCTGCCACCGCCAAATTCCTCGTCGTCGATTGACAGCAGGAACGCCGAGGCGCGGCTCTGCTGCTGCGCGAACGAAGTCAGGTCGCCATAGCTGGTGACGCCCAGCACTTCCATGCCCTCGGCCTCGATCGCCGAAGCCAGCGCGCGTATGCCCAGTCCGCTGGCATTTTCCGAGCGGAAGTCTTCGTCGATGATGATGATCGGGAACCTGAATTTCATGGCTTACTCCCAGATGTGCAAACTAGGCGCGGATTGTCGCAGATTTACGCCGTGATGCAAGGATGAACTGATGCCAATATTACATCTTGGGCAGCGTAACGCCGACCTGACCCTGATACTTGCCGCCCCTATCCTTGTACGAGGTCTCGCACACTTCATCGCTTTCGAAGAACAGCACCTGAGCCACGCCCTCGTTGGCATAGATTTTAGCGGGCAGCGGCGTGGTATTGGAAAACTCCAGCGTCACGTAGCCTTCCCATTCCGGTTCGAACGGGGTGACATTGACGATGATGCCGCAACGCGCGTAGGTGCTCTTGCCCAGGCAGATGGTCAGCACGTTGCGCGGAATGCGGAAATATTCGACGGTGCGCGCCAGCGCGAATGAGTTGGGCGGAATGACGCAATAATCGGCTTTCACCTCGACGAACGAGTTCGGATCGAAATTCTTCGGGTCGACGATGGTGCTGTTGATGTTGGTAAACAGCTTGAATTCGTCCGAGCAACGAATATCGTAGCCATAGCTCGAAGTGCCGTAGGACACGATGCGCTTGCCGTCCACTTCCTTCACCTGGCCTGGTTCGTACGGCTCGATCATGCCGTGCTGTTCCGCCATGCTGCGTATCCACTTGTCCGACTTGATGCTCATCCCGTACCCTATGTATTCTGCACTACGATTTTCGGAAACGCCGCGCTATGATCCTGTGCCATTTCCGCCACCTTCACCGCGATGCGGCGCGCGATCTGCCGGTACTCCCTGGAAATCTTGCCATCCGGATCGGCCGCCACGGTCGGCATGCCGGAATCGGCCTGCTCGCGGATCTGGATGTCCAGCGGTAGCGAGCCGAGGAATTCCGTGTTGTAGTCGGCGCACATTTTCTCGCCGCCACCGGCGCCGAAGATATGCTCTTCGTGGCCGCACTTGGAACAGATGTGGGTACTCATGTTTTCCACGATGCCAAGGATCTTGATGTCCACTTTCTCGAACATCTTCAGCCCCTTCTTTGCATCCATCAGCGCGATGTCCTGCGGCGTGGTGACGATCACCGCACCAGTCACCGGCACCTTCTGCGCCAGCGAGAGCTGGATGTCGCCGGTACCCGGCGGCAGATCCACCACCAGGTAATCCAGGTTGTCCCACTTGGTCTGGCGCAGCAACTGGTCCAGCGCCTGGGTCGCCATCGGGCCGCGCCAGATCATCGGCGTTTCCTCGCCCTCAATCATAAAACCAATCGACATCGCCTGCAGGTCATGGCCCTGCATCGGCTCCATCGACTTGCCGTCCTTCGATACCGGCCGCCCCTTGATGCCCAGCATGGTGGGCTGCGACGGGCCATAGATATCGGCATCCAGGATACCCACGCGCGCGCCTTCTGCGGCCAATGCCAGCGCCAGGTTGACGGTGGTGGTGGATTTGCCGACGCCGCCCTTGCCGGAGGCCACCGCGATGATGTTCTTCACGCCATCCACCAGACTCACGCCGCGCTGCACCGCATGCGGTACCACCTTGCTGCTGACGTTGGCAGCAATCTTGCCAACACCCGGCAGGCTGGTGCGCAGATGGTCTTCCACCAGCGACTTGATCTCGTCCCACACGCTCTTCGCGGGATAGCCGAGCAGGATGTCGAGCGACACGTCGCTACCCTCGATCTTGATGTTCTTCACCGACTTGCCGCTGACGAAATCCTTCTTCGTGTTCGGGTCGATCAATTGTTTCAGCGCGCCTTGCACGTCCGCTTCAGTAAAACTCATGACTGCTCCAGATAAAAAAACCACTAAGGGCAGGCATTCTACCCAAGATTCCACCCCACGCCTATAGCGCGAGTTTGCTACA
>CAZMSI010000147.1:0-5205 GCA_964568895.1 uncultured Sideroxydans sp.
GGATACAAGCAGTACCATTACGCAGTTCAGTGGCAACAAAGCAAGAAAGGGGACAGATTTATTTTCCACGTTCTTACGCAAGAAAATATATCTATCCCAATTATTTTATGGACGAACCCGCTGGGACGCATTGCCGCGACCGGGATGATCAGGCGGCAGACGGCCCCTTAAGCTCGACCACATTTCCTTCCGGGTCGGTGATGTAGAGGGAAGGCCCAGTGCCTTCCGCGCCGTAGCGCGTTTCCACGGCACCGGCCTCGATGCCGTGCACCGCAAGCTGGCGGCGAATCGCGGCCTCGTCGAAAGGTTCTATGCGCAGGCAGAAGTGCGCGAGGTTGCGGCCTTCCTTGCCGGGTGCCGCGCCGCCTTCCTTGCCCAGCTTGCTATCGACCGGCACCAGGTCGATCAGGGATTCTCCGGCGCGAAGCTGGATCAGGCCGATGTCGTCCTCCCGCCGCCCCACGGAAGGTCTAAAGGGGTCAGCATCGAATTTAACGAGCTCTTGACTGAAGATGATAAGAACAATTCGAAGCTGGCCCCTTTGGCGCCGCGGCTGGATTGAACATGGATGCTGCCGATTTCTGTGAATGGCCGTAAATTGGCCATAATGGACCTTTGATCTACTGAATAAAATCTTCCGTAGTTGAGTCAACAGAAGACATACCAACTTCTCTAATCCAGTTGCATTGAATGCAACTGCTACTTTTATTCGGCATACTCAGCCTGTTACACCAAAACCATATAAATTTCTGGCGCGACCAAAGGGGTTAAGTAAATCCGCCCCGGCGGGGGCGGATCGACTTCGAGCTTATAAATCCTTCTTGCAAAAGTACCAGTCAGTGCACTCATAACCTTCGCTCATGCGCTTTTCGGCAGCGTTTACGTCGCCTGGCGGAGGTACAATCACCTTATCTCCTGGCTGCCAGCCTTCCGGTGTAGCAACCTTGTTCTTGTCGGAGGTCTGCAGTGCGGTAACCAGGCGCACGAACTCGGGAATTGAACGTCCATTGGTCATCGGGTAGTACACCATGGCGCGCAAAATGCCCTTGTCGTCGATGATGAAGGTGGCACGCACTGCCGAAGTATCGGATGCGCCGGGCTGAATCATGCCGTAGTCCCGGGCCACTTTCATCGACAAGTCCTCGATGATGGGGAACGGAATGTCCACGCCGAACTTTTCCTTGATGTTGCGTATCCATGCCACATGCGCGTAGTAGCTGTCGATCGACAGGCCGATCAGGTCGCAGTTGAGCTTCTGGAATTCCGGGTAGTGCTTCGCAAAGGCCATGAATTCCGTGGTACACACCGGCGTGAAATCGGCCGGATGCGAAAAAAGCACCAGCCACTTGCCCTTGTAGTCGGCCAGTTTCTTGACGCCATGCGTGGTCTTGGCCTGGAAGTCAGGGGCCGGCTCGTTAAGACGGGGCATGACGGGATTGTTGTTGACGGTTTCAGACATGATGGATTCTCCTTTCCAAATTCAATCTAATATTAAGATTAGCAAATGCTAATGGACTGAGTCTAAGTGCAGCCCTGCAGTTGGTCCAATTGAATTACGTAATCGACCTGATAATTTTTGCTTATGTTGCCCGTTATCCTTATTGTGTAATCAAATGAGTGAAGGGTGTGATAAACGGTATCGGCCCCGCTTCTTATTCAACCTCCCACCAACAGAATCAGCAACCGGAACCGCCCTGCCTGATCGAACGGAACTACGCTACCGGTAGACGCGCAGGTAACGCTTCTCAAATACACTCTTTGCCCAGTGAAACAACCGGGATGGTGACGATACATATGAGCGGGCCGGGCTCCGGTACACCAGTGTGCCGGTGTCCATTGCGTCTATGATGCAGATGAGTTCGGGTTTGGGTTGTGCGAGCGGGGCCTTGCCTTCCAGCTCGAGGAGCAGGTTCCGGCATGCTGCCTTGGCCTGCAGGTCTGCCATGTGGGCCTGCTTGGGTATCCAGTCCGGGCCGGGAAAGCTTCCGGCATCCCCGGCAACGAACGTTTTCTCGAACCCATGCACGCGGCAGAATTCGTCGGCCTGGATGAATCCGCCGGCGGAGCGGGGCAGAGTGGTGTTGTCCAGCCATACCGGCCCCGTGAGCCCCGGCATGAAAAGGATCAGGTCCGCAGCCACATGCCCGCCTTCCGTGTCGACGCCACGTTCCGAGAAACCCGTCGGCTTGTGGCCGAGGTGGGTGGCGATGTTCCTGCGGGACATTTCTGCCAGCAGGTTGGTCACGGCCTTGTCGCCAAGGCGCTTGCCGGGCGTTGCCACGGCGTTGAAGAAAGTCAGCCCGATCTTGTCGCGCTTGCCGTTTTTCCGCAGCCAGGTATCAATGCCGAACAACAGCTCGAACATCGGGCCGCCGCGCATCGCCGAAGGCTCGTTGGGGTTGCCGCCGAATCCCAGGGCAATGCGGCCGCCGTCCATCTCCTCCAGACGCTTGCGGATCGCTTCTGCCGCGGTCACGCCTTCGCACAGCGTCAGGGCATGCTCGATGCCCGGCAGTTTCTTGATGAACCTGCCGCCCGAAGCGATGAGCAGGGCATCGTTGGCGATTTCGCCATGCTGTTCGGTGATGACCGTGCGGCTATCGTCCGAAAGCCCCGTGACCCGCGCGGGGATGAATTCCACGTTGTGGTTCCTGAAAAAACGGTCCAGCGGGAAAATCAGGTCACCGGCCTTGCGCAGTCCTGTGGGTATCCAGATCAGGCTGGGCAGATACACGAATTCCGCTTTCGGGGCGATGACCGTAATGCGGGCTGCGGGCGCGCGACGGCGCAGCTCGCGCACGGCCGTCAACGCCGCGAAACCGGCGCCGATGACGACTATTCTGGGAGTGTCGGACATTTGACCTGACCCATGCCGGTTTCAATGGCAGTTTTCATGGCCGGACTCGGCAATCGCTATGAAGTCCTCGCGCGCAAGGTGCGCAGGCGCATAGGAAACATTGAGCCGTTGCATCCAGCGATAGAAGGCGCGCAGGTGGTTGCGCGAACCGCGCTCCAGGTTGGCGTAGACAGCCAGGATTTCAGGCTTGTCGGTACGCTGTGAAGCGGCACGCAGATCGGCGATGTCCAGTTCCTCGATCAGCAGTCCGACTCGAATGGCATCTTCCAGACTATTCAAGCCCTGTGCGACCAGTTGCGCATAGAGTGCCTGCATCTTCGGACTGCGGAACTCGCCGATCTCCAGTCCACGTGCGGGATCCTGCAAGCCATGTTTTTCGAGCAGCGCGAGCATGGCGTCCATGTGAACCTGTTCCGAACCGCTGATGTTTCCAAACGGCGGCAGGGGCCAGCGTTCGAACAGGGTGAGGTAGACGTCGCGCGCGATCTTTTCCTCTTCCCGCATTTGGCACAGGTCTTCGCGTTCGGCCTGGCTGAGCGGCATGCTGGCGCTGGCTGCAATCGTGTCGCGCAACTGTGCCAGATGCGCCTGTCGATGCCGGCCGCGCATGGGGTTGCCGCTACGGCTTCTTCGTTGACTTTGTATTGACTCGTACATGGCGAACTCCTTGCCAGATGAAGTGTGTTGCCCGTTTTGGGCAACGTAAATTAGAAAACGCTTATGGATGAATATAGCACCAGCATGACACGGATACAAGCAGTACCATTACGCAGTTCAGTGGCAACAAAGCAAGAAAGGGGACAGATTTATTTTCCACGTTCTTACGCAAGAAAATATATCTATCCCAATTATTTTATGGACGAACCCGCTGGGACGCATTGCCGCGACCGGGATGATCAGGCGGCAGACGGCCCCTTAAGCTCGACCACATTTCCTTCCGGGTCGGTGATGTAGAGGGAAGGCCCAGTGCCTTCCGCGCCGTAGCGCGTTTCCACGGCACCGGCCTCGATGCCGTGCACCGCAAGCTGGCGGCGAATCGCGGCCTCGTCGAAAGGTTCTATGCGCAGGCAGAAGTGCGCGAGGTTGCGGCCTTCCTTGCCGGGTGCCGCGCCGCCTTCCTTGCCCAGCTTGCCATCGACCGGCACCAGGTCGATCAGCGATTCCCCGGCGCGAAGCTGGATCAGGCCGATGTCATCCTCGCGCCGTTCCACGGCGCAGCCCAGCGCATCGCAATAGAAGCGCAGCATGTTGTCCAAGTCTGCAACTCGGAGTACCAGGTGATCGATGGCGATGATGTTGAACATGGGAAAAGAATAACCATACAGTCTCAAGCTGCAGTATGCCGCAGCAGCCTCAGGCAATCCAGCGTAGCTGCCAGTTCTACCGCCAGGTAGTCGTCATCGGTGCGTATCATCGGGTCGGCGCCGTTTTGCAGCAGGATCTGCATCATGTCCGCTTTGCCGCTGGAGGCGGTGTACATAAGCGTGGTGGCGCCGGTGAGGTTGCGGTTGTCGAGGTCGATGCCGGCGTCGATCAGGCGCTGCACCAGCGTGGCATTGCCGGAGACACAGGCCAGCCATAGCGCGTTGTTGCCGTCGCTGTTGCGCGGGTGGATGTCGACGCCGTGCGCCAGCAGTTCCTCGACCAGATCGTCCAGTCCCAGCAGCGCGGCGCGCATCAGCGGTGTCAGTTCGAAATCCTGTGAAGGTTGGTCGAGATCGGCCGGGTCGAAGTTGTGTTCTTCGATGAAGTCGAGCAGGGCGGCGCTGGAATGTTCGCCTAGCGCTGGAGCTATTCTGGTATTCATGGTGTCAGCCTTATGTCGTCGGAGAGGGTGGTTTCGATGCGCGAGTCGTCCAGCGCCAGGCCCACGGTGAAGTGGTAGACGCTTTGCAGGCTGTCGTCCTGCAGCCCGAGCAGTTCGTGGAAGGGGTCGTCGAAATAGCAGCCGATGCCGGTGCCGCGCAGGCCGTGTGCCTCGGCATGCAGGTAGAGCACCTGCCCGATCAGCCCGGCCTCGCGGTGCCGGTCGCGGTAGTTGGCCGGGTCGAATTCGGCCAGCATGCCCAGCGCGAAGCAACTGTTGGAGGCGATGTCCTGGTGGCAATTGATGCTGCGCGCGGCACGATGCAGGTCGGCGGGCGGCGCCGGGGTCAGCAGTTGCAGGCCGAGGTGGGGCGGCGCATCGGCCACCGGCTGGCGCAGAAAGCGCGCATCCAGCTTGGTCTTCAGCAATTCCGCCAGGTGTGCGCTGCGCGGTAGCAGGTAGAGGCCGGGCTGCATGTCCTGTACGCGGTGCACGAACAGCGCCAGTGCGATGTGCGGCCATGCGGCGAGTGCATCCCAGG
>CAZMSI010000148.1:0-5189 GCA_964568895.1 uncultured Sideroxydans sp.
TCTTGCAGTATGGCATTGGTTGAAAAGATGGTTCTGGTCCCCTACAGCGCGGAGCAGATGTTCGTGCTGGTGGATAATGTGGAGGACTATCCGAAGTTTCTGCCGTGGTGTGGCGGGAGCAGCGTCAGCGAGGTGGACAAGGACAACACCGTGCATGCCACGGTGCACATCGATTACCACCACATCAAGCAGAGTTTCACCACCGAGAACGTGCGTCAACCGCCCGAATTCATAGACATGACACTCAAGGATGGTCCGTTCAAGCACCTCGATGGCAGTTGGCGTTTTATCCCGCTGGCCGAAACTGCCTGTAAAATAGAGTTCCAGTTACATTACGAGTTTTCCAACAGGCTGCTGGAGAAGCTGGTCGGGCCGGTGTTTCATTACATCGCCAACAGTTTCGTGGATGCGTTCATCCACCGCGCAGAACAGGTTTACGCAGACACATGAGCGAGACGATCAACATTGAGGTGGTATATGCGCTGCCGCAGGAACAGAACCTGATTCGCCTGCATCTGCCGCATGGGACCACCGTAGCCGCAGCGATCAGGGAATCCGGGCTGCTGGAGAAATATCCGGAGATCGACCTGGCCAAAAACAAGTTGGGTATTTTCGGCAAGCTTACCAAGTCCGATGCCGAATTGCGCGACAGGGATCGTGTCGAGATTTATCGCCCGTTGATTGCCGACCCCAAGGAAATCCGCCGCCAGCGCGCAGAGGAGGGGAAGGTCATGAAGAAGGGCGGCGGCGACATTTAATGCTGGATTACGATTTACACTGCCATTCCACCGCCTCCGACGGACTGCTGTCGCCCACCGAACTGGTGGCGCGCGCGGCGGAGAGCGGGGTCAGGGTGCTGGCGCTGACCGATCATGACGACCTCGACGGCCTGTCTGAGGCGCGCACCGCTGCGGCGCAGCACGGCATCGAGTTCGTCGATGGCGTGGAAATCTCGGTGAGTTGGCGCAGCCATACGCTGCACATTGTCGGCCTGCATATCGATCCGTGCGATCCGCGGCTGATGGCAGGAGTGGCCAGCGTGCGCAACGGTCGTGGCGAGCGGGCGCAGAAAATGGCCGATTCGCTGGCAGCTAGCGGCATCGGCGGTGCGTTGGAAGGTGCCTATCGTTATGCGGGCAATCCCGGCATGATCGGGCGTACCCATTTTGCGCGCTTCCTGGTGGAGAGTGGGCGCTGCAAGGATGTGAAGAGTGTGTTCAGGAACTACCTGGTCAAGGGCAAGCCGGGCTATGTTTCCCATCAATGGGGGACGCTGGATGAGGTGATCGGCTGGATACGCGGCAGCGGCGGCGTCGCGGTGCTGGCGCATCCGGGCCGCTACATGGTGGGGCGCAAGTCGATGGGCCGCACCACCATGCGCGAACTGCTCGGCGAGTTCGTCGAACTGGGCGGACAGGCAATCGAAGTGGTGACCAGCAGCCACACCCCGGCGCAGTATGCCGAATTCGCGCGTTATGCTGCGGAATTCGGCCTGCTGGCTTCCTGCGGTTCGGATTACCACGGCCCTGGTGAAAGTTTTCGCGGCTTGGGCCGCCTGCCGGACTTTCCGTTGGGTTGCCGTCCGGTGTGGCAAGCGTGGGAAGGTAAGGCCGGGGCACCCCCCAAGGTGATGAACGGCTAATGTCCCAGTTCTTCGTTATTCATCCGGAAAATCCGCAGCAACGCCTGATCAGGCAGGCGGCGGCGATGGTGCGCGAAGGCGCCGTTATCGCCTATCCCACCGACTCTTGCTATGCGCTGGGCTGCCATCTCGGCGACAAGGATGCAATGTTGCGCCTGCGGCAGATCCGCGGCGTGGACGAGACGCACCACTTCACGCTGGTGTGCCGCGACTTGTCCGAGATCGCGCATTATGCGCGGGTGGGCAACGTGCAGTTCCGCCTGCTGAAGGGCAACACGCCGGGAAGTTATACTTTCATCCTGCAGGCGACCAGGGAAGTGCCGCGGCGCCTGCAGCATCCAAAGCGCAGCACCATCGGCATCAGGGTCCCGGACCATCCGGTGGCGCTGGCATTACTAGAAGAACTCGGGGAACCGCTGCTGAGCACCACGCTGATTTTGCCGGGAGACGAGTTGCCGCTGCACGAGGCGGAAGATATCCGTGAACGGCTGGATCGCCAGGTCGACCTGATACTGGACGGTGGCGCGACCGGTTTGGAACCGACCACGGTGATAGACCTGACCGGCGAGGCGCCGCAACTGGTGCGCAAGGGCAAGGGCGAGGTGGCCCATTTTGGAATCGAGGACTAGGCGCCGGATAAGATGCAAATCGACCAGGTAATACAAAATATCGCCATTGCGGCGATTCCGATCCTGTTTGCGATCACCCTGCACGAGGCGGCGCACGGTTATGTGGCGCGCCACTTTGGCGACCTGACAGCATACAACGCTGGGCGCATCAGTCTGAACCCGCTGCGCCACATCGACCCGGTGGGCACCATCCTGCTGCCGTTGTTGACGCTGGCACTGGGTGGGATTATTTTCGGCTGGGCCAAGCCAGTGCCAGTTAACTTCGGCGCCCTGCGCAACCCCAAGAAAGACATGCTGTGGGTGGCGCTGGCCGGGCCGGCTTCCAACCTGGTCATGGCATTTGGCTGGGCGTTGCTGGCCAAGATCGCACTGACCATGCAAGGCAGCTATTTTTCTGTGCCGATGCTGAATATGGCGGAGTATGGGATTAGAATCAACATCGTGCTGATTGCCTTGAACATGCTGCCGATGCCGCCGCTGGACGGCGGGCGCGTCGCGGTCAGCCTGCTGCCTTACCGCCAGGCCGTCGCGCTGTCGAGAATAGAGCCATACGGCATGTTCATCCTGATTTTCATGGCCATGACGCCGTTGCTGGGCTGGGTGTTGCTGCCGGTGATGAAAGTGCTGGCCAGGCTGATCGCTTTAATTTTTGGACTTTATTGAGAAACCATGTTTGCTGATCGTGTTTTATCCGGAATGCGCCCGACGGGAAGTCTGCACCTCGGGCATTATCATGGCGTACTGAAAAACTGGGTACAGATGCAACTCGAATACGAGTGCCTGTTCTTCGTGGCCGACTGGCATGCGCTGACCACCCATTACGATACGCCAGAGGTAATCGAGCAGAACGTATGGGACATGGTGATCGACTGGCTGGCGGCAGGGATTGACCCGGCGCAGGCCACGCTGTTCATCCAGAGCCGGGTGCCGGAACACGCCGAACTGCACCTGCTGCTGTCGATGATCACGCCGCTGGGTTGGCTGGAACGCGTACCGACCTACAAGGATCAGCAGGAAAAACTGTCGGAAAAAGACCTCAGTACCTACGGCTTCCTCGGCTATCCGTTGCTGCAGAGTGCGGACATCCTCATCTATCGCGCAACCCAGGTGCCGGTAGGCGAGGATCAGGTGCCGCACATCGAGTTCACCCGCGAGATCGCGCGCCGCTTCAACCACATCTATGGCCGCGAGCCGGGTTTCGAGGAGAAGGCCGTAGCTGCGGTGAAAAAGCTTGGCAGCAAAAAGAGCAAGCTTTACAGTGAGTTGCGCACGCGCTACCAGGAGCAGGGCGATGACGACGCACTGGAGGCTGCCAAGGCACTGCTCGACGAGCAGCAAAACCTGTCGCACGGCGACCGTGAGCGTCTGTTCGGCTTTCTCGAGGGCGGCGGCAAGATGATCCTGTCCGAACCGGAAGCCATGCTGACGATCGCCTCAAAGATGCCGGGCCTGGACGGGCAGAAGATGTCCAAGTCCTACAATAATACCCTCTCCCTGCGCGAGGACGAGGCGGAGGTAAACAAGAAAATTCGCACCATGCCGACCGACCCGGCGCGTGTGCGACGCACCGACCCGGGCAATCCGGAGCATTGCCCGGTATGGCAACTGCATCAGGTATACTCCGGCGAAGGCACGCGCAAATGGGCGTGGGAGGGCTGCACCACAGCCGGCATCGGTTGCATCGATTGCAAGCAGCCGGTCATCGCCGCAGTGCTGGAAGAGCAAAAACCGATGCGCGAGCGCGCCCAGCAGTATCTGGACGATCCAACGCTGGTGCGCAACATTATCGCCGACGGCTGTGAGAAGGCGCGCAAGCTGGCACAGGAAACCATGCGCGAAGTGCGCGATGCGATGGGTTTGAATTATGGCTGAGGTCATGGGAATTACCCTGCGATCGGTGATCACCTGCCCGCTATGCGGTGCAGAGAAGGAAGAGACGATGCCGGTCGATGCTTGTCAGTTTTTTTATGAATGTACGGCGTGCCACGCCATGCTGCGGCCCAATCCGGGCGATTGCTGCGTGTTCTGCTCGTTTGGCAGCGTGCCCTGTCCGCCGGTACAAATGCAGGGAGGGTGCTGCACGCACTAGCCGCCATGACCGATATTGAAATTACCGAAGCAGAAGTACAGATTTCCGAGCCGCTTGCCCGTATCCACGGCGAGCCGATGCTGGAGATGCCACACGACCTCTACATCCCGCCGGACGCGCTGGAAGTGGTGCTGGAAACCTTTCAGGGGCCGCTCGACCTGCTGTTGTACCTGATCCGCAAGCACAATCTCGACGTGCTCGACATCCCGATGGCGCAGCTCACCCGGCAGTACATGGATTACATCGACATGATGCAGCGCAACCGCATGGAACTGGCTGCGGAATACCTGCTGATGGCGGCGGTGCTGATCGAGATCAAGTCGCGCATGCTGCTGCCGCGTCCCCCGAAGGCGGAAGAGGGCGAGCCGGAAGACCCGCGTGCCGAACTGATGCGTCGCCTGCTGGAGTATGAGCAGATGAAACTGGCTGCGCAGAAGCTGAACGAACTGCCGCAGGCCGGGCGCGACTTCGAACTGGTGCAGGTGTTGATCGAACGCACCGTGGAGCAGCGCCTGCCCAACGTCGACGCGGAAGACTTGCGCCATGCCTGGCTGGCGATCTTGGCGCGGGCCAAACAGAATGCCCACCATAAGGTGCGGCGCGAGGAACTGTCGGTGCGCGAGCGCATGACGCAAATCCTGCGCACCTTGCACCATGGCGAATTCGAGCCGTTCGAGAATTTGTTCGATGCGAACGGTGGCATTCCGCAACTGGTGGTGACCTTCATCGCCATCCTGGAACTGGGGAAAGAAACCCTGGTTGAAATCACACAGTCCGAAACCCTGGGGAACATCTATGTCCGATCAAGTCGAAACCTTGTCGCCGCAGA